>CAYXZG010000022.1:0-14652 GCA_964469535.1 uncultured Candidatus Saccharibacteria bacterium | reverse complement strand
TGTATACTACTGAGTGAGGCAGCGAAGAGAGTAAGCGCTATTGCGTTTATAAGGATAGCTAGCGGTAAAAGCTTCGATAACATTGCCTTCACTATCTCGTCCAGCGCTGCTTGCTCCCATCATGAAGGCATCAGTTTGATGGCCTTCAACGTTTGGTACTGAAGCGCTCCACATTGCACCACCGATGCCGGCATGTTGCCAGACAGCGTGATTATTGGCAAAACCAAGCTGTCCGGCCACCATAATATAAAATGGTAAACTCCTGGTGTGATATGCTCGACCGTTATAGGTCCATTTCGCCCATCCGGCATAGAAATGCGAACTCGTTGTCTTCCAACCGTATTGTTCAAGCATAGTGAAGTAGCTGTCCGGAGTTACTAGAGAGTTCCAGGCGCCGTTACCCGCGCCACTACTGTCACCAACTTTCTCAGCTTTAGCTCTTGGTAGTTGCCAGTGCTTAGGACGGGAGATCAAAAAACCACCCTTCTCTCAACTTCTGGGGGTGGCTTTTTGAACATATAAGCTCTCAACTTAAACGTTGGCTCGCAGTTAGCCTTATGTTCTTTCGAACTGTTCTTATTATAGCGCAAGCGATTAGACGGAGCAAGACCTTTTTGTTGCGAGCCGACACGGTTTTTATGTATTTTTTACAACATTATGCCATTTTCTATCTGTTACGGCTGTGGAAATGCTCGTTGTAAATATTACAACATAGCTAGAAGAACGTATTGGGTTAGCGAAATTGTTAGAGTTTGTCACGATTTTATACAAGAAACTTGAAGAACGGCGATGCGGTAAAATAGACGTTTTTTGACTTTTACGAAAAGTGTGATACAATGGTAATAATTTAGTACCTTACATTCAGACGAATTTAGAAATAGGGGGAAAGAACGATGGACGAAATTCTGCGGACGGATCCGCCTCGAACAGGCGCGCACGCGCGCTCGCCTTTACTGGCGATTGGAGCGTTGCTCGGGCTAGTAATAATAACGCTGGCGATCTGCGCGACCTCAGTGCGTTTTCTGACTGGAGAGACCTCGGGCTGGCAACTTCCGAAGATCGACCTCGGCTTGGGCCTCGGCTCGCAGACTGGTTCGACGATAGATGCGATCGAAGAACTGATTCCGTCACGAGCGCAACAGTCGCCAGAAGTTTTTGCGAATGCCGATCATGGCAATACGATCGCCGAAGTGATGGCTGGGATTCGTGACGAAGAGTATGAAATCTTAGCGGTATTCGACCAGAACGAGACGAAGTTGGTGGAATACTCCAGCCACAGCACTCGGCAGGTCGTGCTGCCCGAGGAGGCACTTGCGTCGCTAGAGCAGGCCGAGCAACTCACGTTCGTGCACAACCATCCCGACGATGGGCGCAATGCGACGTTTTCGACAACTGATTTGGTCGAGGCGGCGAGGTGCGAAGTAGCACAGACGATCGTGGTGTCGGGAGACTACATCTATTCCATCCGGCCGGGGGCTGGGGGCTGGCCGGATTATCGGTTGATCCGCAATTATGGCAACAGCTTTGCGGATCAATGGAAAACTGATGAAGCCGGTGGGATGTTCATGGTCGAAATTGAAGTTGACGATGACGGGAGGAGGATTGCATCGCTAAAGTCGACCGATGAATTGATTAAGGCGTTTGTCGCTAAATTCGGTTTGATCTACACGATCGAACGCGTGGAGCCCGATACGTCTGATCGGGAACCTTATTAACGCATGAGCCCCTGGGGTCGCCAGGGGCTTTTCCATGCCTAGATATTCTAATTTCTTAGACTTCGAGATCGTCAAGATCAGCGAGCTCGGCACGAGTTTTTTCGGCAAACTCATTTTCGCTTTCGCCGCCATCCATCGGGGCTTCATCTTCTGATTCGTCAGCACTTAAGCTGTCCGCAGCTTCGGCATCGGCGCGAGTCTCGGTGGCACGGCGATGGCTGCCTTCGGCACCTTCTTCGTCGGTGTTGACGACTTTGAGGTTGTAGCGTGCGCCGTTCTTGGTACCGAGCACGCGGAGGAGAGTGCGAATGCTCTGAGCAGTAGCGCCGCGCTTACCGATGACGCGACCGACGTCTTCTGGATCGACGCTAAGAGAAAGGAGAACTCCCCGCTCGTCAATTTCGCGTTCAACGACGACTTTTTCGGGATTGTTGACGAGAGTTTTTACGATATATTCTACAAATTGTTGGTCAATGGTTGCCATAAGGTCTCCAGTTTAGTTTAATACTGATGGTTTCATTATAACACGACTATTTCAAAAAGTGTAAAAATTATGCTAATTTTTCAGTCGAAACTGCCATTTTTTGGTGTCATTTTGGGCAAAAAGGCCTTTTACTATTGACATTTTACAGATAGTTTGATATAATAGGGAGATAAACTTGTTAGGAGGGGAAACAATGAACATTAGCAAATTAGTAGTGCGATTTTGTGGGCATTTGCTCATGGCGGGCGTGCTGGCGGCGCTAGCGACAGGGATGATGGTCCTATTCGCAGCCTGCTTACCGTTCGCGGTTGCAGCCGAGCCGGAAACGGTTTCGGTATGGACTGACGTCAAGGACCTGGCGGGTAGCGCCTTCGAGGGCGCGAAAGCAGCCTGGCCGGACATCAAGGACGCCGCAACTGACAAAGCGAGTGAAGCTCTCGAGACCGTCAAGGAAAAAGCGCCGATCGTCGCGGAAAACGTTCAAAACGGCGTCAAAAACGCGCAAGAGAAGGTGGCGGACTTTTACGCGGAGCAGGAAGAGGAGTTCTTCGATCGCTTCGCGGAGCAGACTGGTCTCGCGAAACCGAATGAGCCTGCGCCTTCGGATGACCCGCAAGAGAGTTCCATCGCCGAGAATTCTGCCGCTACCGAGGAAGCGACTGCCCAAGCGGAACCAGAGATGACCGACGAGGCCGTACTGGCGACCGATCAGGTAGAGACTGGCACCACCAAAGAAACAACGTCCGACGGGACAACGTCCGACGGGACAGCATCCGATGAGATAACATCAGAAGAGATAGTGCCGACGACCGACCAACCAACAGGCCGTTCCGAAGCCTGGAGTCCCTGGAATATCTTCGTCATCGGGCTATCGGTTTTGTCTTTAGGGCTGGCGATCTGGGCAAGTGTCTTAGTCCATACCGCGCTAAAGTCTAGGCAAAACGAAACAAAGAAGGAGGAATTCTAGGATGACCAAATTTGAAAAATTCCGCAACGACTCCGTCTACCGCGAGCGTTTCTTGGACAGCGCGGCCGAGCACTTCAACAAGCTTTGGGACGAGCCGTCGCGCCGTTTCTACATGACAGTCGACCTCGCTTTCGTTTTCCTAGATCTGCTGGATTGCGTACGCGATGCGCGTTCTGGGTATTTGGTATTAGCCGTATTGAACTTCGTAATGGCGATCGTTATGCTCTACGCTTTCTCGCTGGTTGCGCGAGTCCCGACGATGCTGGAGACGGCCGACCGCTACGCTTCTTCCCATAACGACCCCCCCCCGGAGACGAAAAATGATCAGGATCCAGGCTGAGCCGAATAGTTCGCAAAGCTGCTAAAAATCTAGAGTGATCGCACTACTCGCACCAAAATCACAACGCCAAATGCCGCCTTTCGGGGCGGCATTTTTCACGGAATTTAAGCCTATCTATTCTGCGGAAGCCTCAGTAGCTTCGGCGGATTCAGCCGGAGCTTCTTCCTTCGGCTGGTTTTTACGCAGCTTGTCGGCGTGTTTGGCCTTAGCGTGCTTTTCTGGGGCCGCTTTGTACCAATCTGGCAGAGCAATTCCCTCTTTCTTGAAGACGTAAGCGACGCGGCTAGAAGGCTGAGCGCCGTTTTTAAGGTAAAATTCGACCTTTTCACGGTCAAGAACCACTCTTTTAGTCTCAGGGTTATAGTTGCCGACCTCAGCCACAACACGACCCGAGAGAGGGTGGCGCTGGGATTCTTGGACGACTATCCGGTACACGGGAGCGTGGACACGGCCATTACGTTGCATGCGAATCGCGAGCATTTTTTCTCCTTAATTATTGATGTTTTGATTATAACAAAGGTAGCTACAAAAGTAAAGAGGCGGTTCGGGCGAGAACGGCTATATCTTTCCATTATAGCGCACTCATCTTAAAAAGTCAATACTATTTGCGCTGGAATTGCTGTTTGAGGTGCGGGTGGGCGTGAAGATAGCCCTTGACGGCCTCAGCGGCAGCATTGCCTTCGGCCTCCTGCTTGGAGTGGCCCGTGCCTTTAGCTTTGAGCTGTCTAGCGACATAGACGCCGACCGTGAAGATCTTATCATGGTCGGGGCCATCTTCGTCTAGCACATGATAGACTGGCGTAGCACCATCGGCATGCTGAGCAAGTTCCTGAAGATAGGATTTCGGGTCGCGCCAGCTACCATCTTCGAGAATTTTGTCAATTTTGACTAAAATATGCTTCGTAATGAAATCTTTGGCAGCATCATAGCCTTGGTCGAGGTAAATTGCACCGATGACCGCTTCAAAACAGTCAGCTAGGATCACCGCATGTGCCCGATCGGAACCGTGCTTTTCGCCTTTCGAGAGGCGGACGAGCGGACCATAGCCGAGCGCCTCGCCGGCCGCGCCGATACTCTCGGTACGAACGAGCGCCGAGCGCCAAGCTGTCATAATCCCCTCTGGCTCGTCGTAGCTGCGATAGAGAAAGTCTGAAGTCACCAGCTCAAGTACGGCGTCACCGAGGAATTCGAGACGTTCGTTGTGGTCTTTGGTGCTTTTCTTATGCTCGTTGACGTAGCTGCGATGAGTCAAGGCCGTAACAAGCAGGTCAACATTGTTAAATTCAAAACCAAGTTTCTCACGGGCAAATTCTTGGTATGGCGTTGTGTCCATGTTCCTCCTTCCGACAGCCAGGCTAAAGCCCCTGCCGAATCTTGTTTTTAGCAAGTAGCATTAGTTTTTCAATATCTTCGTACTCAATGGCGTTAAGCGCATCGTTAAAACGGAACCACTTAATTCCCTTCATCCATTGTTCTTTGGTAGGGGTTTCATGGTCATCTAGCGCGCGCACGAGGTAAATTTGTGTCGTCATGAGAACGAGTTTGTCGATCCGACGGTACTGAAAATGAATTTTGCCGAGCCACACGACCACTTCGATATGAAAGAGGCCAGCTTCTTCGCCGATCTCACGGATGGCAGTTTGTTTAGCGGTCTCGCCTGGTTCGATATGCCCTTTCGGGATCGTCCAACGACCTTTTGAATCTTGGATCAGGAGGATCTCAATATCCTTTTGATCCTTACTCATGCGAAAAACGATCCCTCCCGCGGTCGGTTCGCGCACAACTTCTTGAATAGCAGGCTTCTTAAAAACTCGAGCTGTTAACCGAGTGATCGAAGAGACTTTTTCCGACTTGAGCGGAAGTGCCTCCGGAATTTTAGTGGGTCGTTTATGAGGTCGGCTAACCGACGACTTCGACCTCCGTTTCTTTTTCGTCATTTTGCTCCTTCGGGGCGGGAGAATCTTGCGACTCTTGTGGCTTTGCCGAAGCGGCATCACCATAAATCTGACGATAGGCAGTGCCAAGCACGCCATTGACAAACTTCGAGGAATTCTCAGAACCAAAAGCTTTGGCTAACTCAACTGCTTCGTTAATCGCGACTTTAGGCGGCACGGCCTCGGACGAAGATTGGAGTTCGTGCAGACCAATGCGCAGAATGTTGCGGTCAATCGCGGCGATCGTGCTGAGCGGCCATTCTGGAGCCATCGGTTGGAGGATAGTATCTAGTTCCTCAAATCTTCCAGCGACATCGCGCGCCAAAGTATAGACAAATTCAGTGTCGCCAAGAGCCTTTGCGTAAGGCTCGATATCTTTCGCTACGATAGCGTCGATATCTGCGGTAGCATCTCCGGCTTTACTACGAAATTCGTACTCATACAAACTTTGTAAAACAATAATTCTGCCTAAGTGCCGGTTACTAGCCATATCCCTTCCCTTTTATTTAGTTTTTTTAGTAATTTTTGTGGTCGTTTTCTTCGCAGCCGCAGCGGTGTTCTTGCGCGCAGCCTTCTTCATCTTGACAGTCTTGTCTGAGACCGGTTTGACGGTTTTAACTTTCAAATTTGGGGTTTTCTTCGCAGTTTCAAAAACTTTGACTGGAGAAGTACGATTCACCGCGCGAGCCAACTTGAGACGCAGATGGCTGCGACGTAGACCGGTTTTGCGCGGGCTACTCTGTTTTTTAGGTTCAGGCATAATGCTCCTTGCTTATATAAAAATTCTATCTTTGATTTTAGCATATTCGGTAGGGTGTGACAAGTAGTTTCAACAAAAATCCCCAACTAGTGGGGATTTTTGCGAGTTTTGTTGGACCTTAAGCGGTAGTTTTGCGGCGAAGGCTGCGACGGCTAGTGGCATAGTAGCCAGCAGCGGTTGTCATCGATCCGACGGCCAGAGCGGCGCTCAGCGTAGTGACGGGGCCGGTAGCAGGCAGGTTCGGCGTATTCGGTTGGTTTGGGGTAGTAGGCTGGTCGGGAGTGGACGGACCTTCTGGGACGTTTGGTGTTGGATCGGGCTCTGGATCAGGGTCAGGTGAAGGGTCTGGGTCTGGGTCGGGATCTGGATCAGGGTCGGGATCAGGTACGATGTTACGCGTATAAATCACGACGATCTCCTGATGACCTCGAATGTCGGTCAGTGTGACGACAGCTTGGTTCGGCGTATAGCCTTCAAGGCTTGGAGAAGTGATCGAAAGGTCGTCGCCTTCCGTCACCGTAGTCTCGAAGGTCGGAGCGGCCTGACTGCCATCGAGGAAGGTGTAGCGGATGCGTACACGATATTCTGTTGGTTCTGGATCTGGGTCGATAGATGGTGGAGGCGTCGGGATCGGGTAGTAAACTACCTGAATACCGATGTTCTCATGACCAACTTGACCGCTGACGATCCGCTGAGAAGTGGTATATCCATCAATCTCGGGCGATTCGATACGATAATGATCGCCAGGACGGAGGGTACCACGGTAGCTTGGCGCCAAGGTACGACCGGTCAGATATTCGACATAATCGATACTGACTTCGTTTTCTGCGATCGGGGTGCCAGTTTTATTGACCACGACCGATGCATAGTCCTGAAGACCGGTATCGCCGACCCACGCTTGCGTCCAGTTGACTAAGGTGTTTGAGCCGTACTCAAGCGCGCCGTCATCGACGACCTCGGCTTTGAAGCGGATGATCGCATTCGCGCCTGGACCGTAGTCGGCAATGTTGATACCGTTTTCAGCAATTGTATCCTGATCGACGATAATGCCGTTAGGATGGTTGCCGTTATAGAGCTTAGTCGAGCCGTTGACATAGCGAAGATGCTCAGGCAAGATTGCGCGAATCATCACGTTATATTGATCGGTGTCGCCGGTATTAGTGTATTCAGTATTGAACTGAACTTGATCGCCGACGTTAGCTTCGACACTGCCAACATATTCACTGCCGACGCCAACTTTCTTGACGTTCGTATTGACGGTGAAGTGTTGATCTTCGTCAAAAACGGCGCGAACTTTGATACCAACGAAGCCCGAATAGGCATAACAGCCAGGGATTTCGCCGTTCAGAGAGGAATAACCGATCTGAACGCCGTTCTCAGAGGCGGCCTTTTCGACGATAGCGTCCGAAAGCCGAACGCCGTCGCCCGAACCGATGCCGTTATTCTCGAGGATGGCCGAGCCATAAACATATTCAAGATGAAAGGTGCGGTCACTCTTAAAATCGACATAGTCCCAATATTTGCTCGGGGTAGCGTTAGAAGCGGTGATGAAACCGTTGACACGCACCCGAGTAGACGAGGCGTCAGGGATGCTGAAAGCTACGCGGACGTTTTCCGCAATGGCATCCTCGCCGCCAGGGTTGTTATTATGGACGAAGGCGCGGACATAATATTCCTGACCTTCTTCGACGGTGATTTCGTTGGCCGACCAAACGTTGTCGGCGCCGAGATTTTGACCATCGTCGACGCGAGCGCCCACGAAGTTTTTCTCACTACCAAACTCGCCATCGGTAATCGAGTTAAAGGTGATTTGATCACCAAGAACTCCAGCATTGATCTGCGCACGGGTATAACCCCGGCGTCCCCCGGTATTATCACCCCAGGCGGTAACCAATGACGGAGTCGAAACGAGTCCCGCCATGATCGCCAAACTCGAAGCGATAGACAGGGTGTTCTTGATTGCTTTACGCATTATTTTTCTCCTGTTAATTGTTATTCCTGGTCAAATTACATTTCCCGTCAGCAGTGAAACCGGTTTGATTTTTGCTGAACCTCTGGTGTAAGTCTTGCTTATTTTCGCCAGATTACTTCCATTGTAGCACAGGTTATGCTTTTTGTCAAGCATTTTGACGCAAAAAGTTCATGTTTTTGTCAATTTTGGCAAAATTTTACCGTTTTTCCCGGTTTGATCGGCCATTTTTCTCGTTCCTGCCCTTTTTGCGCAGTAAAATGAGCCCCTGATGGGGGCTCAAGTCCGGAGGTGAAAGGTATGAGAGAGCCGACGTAATCAGCCGGCAGTCGGATGACAAACGGAATCCCATCGCGCCAGACACTTACGAATGGCTGCGATCAGTTCGATTTCCTCGTCGATGAATGCGTAGCAGCGCTTCAGGCTGGCGCCCAAGACCTCCCGCGAAGGGTGGTAAAAGCACTGGCCGAGGTCATCGGTATAATTGTAGAACTTAGACAAATCGTAGCCGAAGGTGATTTCTCCGTTGTGTTCGATGTAAGCGTCCGCGTTGAGGCAGGCGCCTTCGAGTACATCGCGCCAGAGACAGTCCAGCGTATACGAACGCTCATCAGCGTCTGGCAAGAGGTCGAAGATCTCGTCCACGACCTGCTCGCGTTCGTCGCGAAGCTGCGGATCTTTGGCTTCGAGAGACAGGCACTCCTCCATCCGAAGGATGTCGCACCAGGTCCGCTCGAAACGGACAAAATCGCCGGACAAGCAAGAAATCAGGTCGCGATGGCGCTCGAAGCGCGGCTGGAGCTTGGCGGAAATCTCGTCAAAGTTCATGCGACGGGACACGGAGGTACTGGAGTTGTAGTGGTAGGTAACGTTCGGCATAACCTCGCCGAACCGCTGAAGGTTGGCTCGGAAACCTGCGTAGGCTTCCTCGAGGGCGTGCAGGGACAACGGAGGCGCGAGGTGATTCTGAGGGTTCAGGTTCTGGGGGCTCAGCTTCTTCATGTTATTGCTCTCCTTTTCTATACTCGTGCTAGAGCGGATGGTTAGGTGATGCCGAGACGCGCGAGGGCGTCTAAGAGATATACGCGGCGCCCGCGAACAATGCGATAGAGACTAGCCAGGCGATTAAGCTGGACGTTGAAGAGGGACTTAGTTATCCCGATTCGTTCAGCCAGCAGTGCACGCGAAGGTCGATAAATACGCTTGCCGGACGGTTCAGTGCGGAGGTAAGCCTGCGCGGGATCATAGCGAAAGACCAGCTCCCAGCCGCGATCAGCGTTAAAATAGGTGGGGTCAATCCCAGATGCTTCCAGGAGCTTCCGCCAATTGGTTTGTAACCGTTTGGCGGCGGTCGAAGCGTCCCTCAGAATCAGAACGAGCTCCGGGCCGATGTCGTCAGGCAAGGTAGCCAGGCGGTTATAGGCCGCTTCGTCTTGGTCATAGAGTTGAGCGATGTTTCGTTCAACTGGACCGCCGTCGAGATCGATGATTTCGTTGGATTTGAGGCCATCAAGGTCTAGCCACATCGTTTCCAGTTTGGTAAATTTTTCGTCAAGGTAGCGGATAAGCTTAGCGTGACGCTTGAAAATGCCCTCGGCCTTCAAGGCGACCTCTTCGTAGTGATCGTTCCGAGTAGGATACCTGACATGGCTTTTGTAAGTGATGTTCGGCATCCTAGCGCCAAACAAGTCAATCTTGGCCTCAAGATCGTCGTAGAGCCTCTGAAAATCCTCTAGGGTGCGCGCACGCCCGCAATTGTCGCGAATAATAACAACGTTCGGAGGAATCGTGGGAGTCGTGGACATCGCTACTTTCACTTCCTTTCAAAGGTTCGATTCGTGTCGAAAAGACACTCCTTCTTTCTAGTTTAGCACAGATTAGCGAAAAAGTCAATAGGTACGCAGTCTTTTGGCTTTTGGCTAAAGTCTAACAGAGAGAGATTTGATGACGACTAGCCACAATTTTGGAGCGCCCAGAGTGCAATGGCAGTCGCGACCGAGACGTTGAAAGACTCTTTCTGGCCAGACATGGGGATTTCGAGGAAGAAATCTAGCTCTGATCGCAGCGCCGGCGGAATACCGTGGACCTCCTCGCCAAGCAGAAGGGCAAGGTGCGCAGGGGTTGCAGAAGTCGGCGAAGTTAGGGGCGTTTTTGACGAAACGGTGAGCGGTTCGGATGGGACTCGGGAGGGTTTTGGCGATTTTTCGGCCGTTTGCGCGGAAAAAATGCGGTCGCGACCGAGGATACGGCGGCGTGGCAACTCCCCGGGAGCAAGGTTATTCTCGAGGCCAGCGATCAGCCAACCGGCTTGGCGTAAAGTACTCAGATAAGCAGGCAGGTCATCAATGTGACGCTGGGGGACGAGCTTTTCGGCGCCAAGAGCGGATTTGGCGATCTGATGGTTGAGTTTCTCGCGTAAATGTGGGAGGAGACTTGCATCTTCGTAACGCGGTGTATAGCCAGAAAATATTGCTTCAGAAATGCCCAGCCCTTCCGCGGTGCGCAGGATAGCGCCGACGTTATAGACGGAACGAATGTTATGGAGAATGATGATGATTTCTGGAGTCATGGTGAAATAGCCTACAAGATTAGATTTAAAATTAAAAATGCGGAATGGCTAAGCGTCTATGCGGAAGTCTGCGGGAGGCGAAAACCGCGATTTTGCGGGGCGACGCAGCGAAAAGGCGCGACGATACGAGCTTCTGGAGAATCCGGCGGAGCATAGGTCGCGGCCTCGATCTCCCTAGCGCAGTTGATCAAGTTGGAATATGAGTCAGTATAAGCATTTCGGCTACGAACGAGGCCTTGGCGAACAGGCGGTCGAGCAGATTGCGCGCGAATATAATCACGGATCAGGTCGCGTTCGGAGCGAGGTTTCGCTAATTGGGAATTTTCTTGGAAGACACTCGGCGGGATGGCGCGAGTTTTGCGGATCGCGGTCGCGCAATCGATGAGTGCCGAGTGGAGACAGAAGTCGACGGCCGAGAGCTGGAGATCGGCAGTACGAGCGATCGGGCTATGCTCGCGTTCGTCCGGCAACATAGCGATATAGAGGAGATTTTGCTGGCGAATTTCGTCCAAAATCTTAAAACGAGTGAAGAGAGTCTGCGGGGAGAACATTTTCAGACCGATCGGGCGACCCTGCTTATCGAAATTAACATTACTTTCGCTCATAACCTGTTCAACTTCTTTGGCGCCGAGACCGATCGTGTAGCGCGGTGCCATCGGTACGGCGGAGTAATTTTCGCCATCAAAATGATAATCAATGCGCGAAAAGCCAAAAGGCAAACGGGTGCGATCGTTGGAATGTTTTGTCAGTTTATCGAAAATCAGATCACGACGCGCGCCAGTCGTGATGTCGAAGCCGATCGTCAAATGGTCGAGAGACTCTGGGCCATAGTCGCCCTCAAGCGGCTCGCATAGGCGAAGGTCGACCATGGCATCGACGCGATGCGAAAAATCGTCGAACTTCAAAGTCGGGCGAGCGTGAACTTCATAATCGCCGTCAGGGCGCACTGACTCAACGCCGAGCCAGCCGCCAAGATTAACACCGCTGAGAAAAAGCTTCTCGATTTGTTTGGCAGCAAGATTATCATCAGATTCAAATCCTTCGGCACGATCGATCGTATATTCTTGATCGGATAAAACGCGCTCTATGCCGTAAAGATCGACAAACTTTGACATTGGAAATTTGTCGCCAAAACGTTCGTGAAGGATGCGATCATTCATAGCGAGGTGGCGGCGCTGATCGGGCGAGACTTCGAGGCTGTGCCGGTCAGAAGGGATTAGACCGCGGGCGCCAATCCGGGCAGCACGTTCGCCGAGCCGGGCGGCTTGTTCCCGCGGCAAAGGTCGCCTTGGTAAACGTTCACGCGAAGAGGCGACTTCCGGATCAGAAGTGGCGCGAGAGCGAGATTCTTGGCTTAGACGGGATTCTTGATTCATTAGTTCTAGTTTAACATAAACGCGAGAAATAATCATGAGAAAGAAAGTGCCGCGCCCTTCGGGCGCGGCTAAGTAGAAGTCAGTCGCTGATTTCTTCGCTGGTGGAGTCGCCAAATACGTAAGCATTTGCGATGGCGGTCTCGATCCACACGATGGCCTGATCGACGTTTCTTTTTGCGACACGCTTCGGATCGGCGCGGACAGTGATGTAGCCGTAGGGCCAGTGCGCAGCGACGATCATGCTGCCGTAATTCTGTTCGCAGAGCTCGTCGGCAATTTCCTCGATCTGCTGCGGTTCAAGGTTACATTCGGCCGGCAAAAACCAGATATCCGCCCGCGTGTCGCTCAGGCGTTCGACCGAAATGTACGGGCACGGAATCTTTGCCTGATCTTTCATGCATTCTACCTCTTTTCGTTCAATTTTGTGCAAAAAGGATAAAGGGGTTAGATTTAGCGAGAAAAACAACGGCTAGAGGTGCATAGCCCGCCAAAAAGCGGGGCTATGTCTCTATTGTAGCACACATGACTTAAAATGTCAATGGTTATAATTCTAGACGACGATGTTGACGAGTTTGGTGCCCTTCGGAATAATAATCTTGCGGACTTCCTTACCAGCGATAAACTTCTGGACGTTTGAATCGGCGAGAGCGGCGGAGCGCATTTTTTTCTCGTCGGCAAGGTCAACAGACGGGACCATAACTCGGCCACGGAGCTTACCGTTCACCTGGACGACGAGCTCGACTTCGTCAGCAACAAGGTATTTTTCGTCCCAACGCGGCCAAATGTCATCCGAATCGAGTTTTTCGAGCATTTCGGAGGCGAGATGCGGCGCGAAAGGTTTTAGCATTTTTGCAAGCACGATCTTGTCCTCACGGTCGGCGCCAGATTTATAGAGCTCGTTGACATATTCCATGAGAGCAGCGACGGCGGTGTTGAAGCTATTACGATGGATATCCTCGGTGACTTTCTTGATGGTTTTGTGACGCAGGGTCTTCTGCGCCTGACGTTCGTTCTTTTCAGGACACGTTCGCGCCGGCCCGTCGTTACGGGCGGCCTGCTCGCTCGTTCCGCCCCCCGTTGGTCGCGTAGGGTCCTGAGAAAGAACGCCGTCAGGCGCAGCGCCACCCGTCACGGAACCATCGCCAAATACCAACGTCCAGCAGCGGTTCAGGAAGCGATAGACGCCGCCGATCGCCTTCGTGTCCCAAGCCGCATCTTGGTCATAAGGGCCAATAAACATTTCGTAGGTGCGGAGAGTGTCGGCACCGTAACCGCTATCGATCACTTCGAGCGGATCGATCACATTACCTTTACTCTTACTCATTTTCTTACCGTCGGGAGCATTGATATAGCCGTTATAGAGGAGCTTCTTGATCGGCTCGCGGAACGGCAGATAACCTTGATCGGCAAAGAATTTACACCAAAAGCGGACGTAAAGTAGATGCGCGACGGCGTGATCGCCACCGACGTAAATGTCGGTCGGCGCCCAATACTTGATGGCTTCGGGATCCCAAGCAGCTTGGTCGTCGTGCGGGCTGACATAGCGCCAGAGATACCAACTCGAACAAGCGTAGCCGTCAAGCGTGTCCGTCTCGCGTGTCATTTCCTCGCCGTCAATCGTGACTTTGAGCCAATCTTTGGCTTTTGCGAGCGGCGAGCGACCAGTATCATCAGGCTTATAGTCCTCGATTTCGGGATGGATGACCGGAAGCCGATCTTCGGGGATCGGATGAACATTGCCGTCTTTATCGTAAGCGACTGGAATCGGACAGCCCCAATAGCGCTGGCGAGAAATCAGCCAATCACGCATCTTATAAGTGACTTTTTTACGACCGAGACCACGCTCTTCGAGCCAGGCGACGATTTGTTCGCGGGCATCTTCACTACGCAAGCCATCAAACTGGCCGGAATTAACCATGATACCTTCGCCGTGATAGAAACGGCTGTTCTCGGGACTATGATCCGGCGCTTCGATAACTTGAACGACGGGCAGATCAAATTTTTCGGCGAATTCAAAGTCACGTTCGTCGCCAAAAGGCACGCCCATCACAGCGCCAGTGCCATAACCGCTCAAGACATAATCGGCCACCCAAATCGGCACTTTTTTGCCGTTGGCGGGATTGATGGCGTAACTACCGGTGAAGACGCCGGTCTTTTCCTTGTTTTCTTGGCGCTCAATCTCAGACTTTTTCAGGGCATCGCGGCAATATTGCTCAACTTCTGGACGCGTGTTGTCGTTGACTAATTCTTTGACCAGAGGATGCTCGGGCGCAAGGACGAGGAAGGTGGCGCCGAAGAGAGTGTCAGGACGAGTGGTGAAAACGCGAATCCCCTCGCCGTGATCATTCTCGATTTTGAACTCGACCTCGGCACCTTCGCTCCGACCGATCCAGTTTTTTTGCATGACCTTGATTTTCTCGGGCCACTCGACTTCGTCGATACTATCGAGCAATTCGTCAGCATAAGCAGTGATCTTAAAGAACCATTGTTTCATCTTTTTCTTTTAGACTTCGAGGCCGCAGCGCCAGCATTTGCCGT
>CAYXZG010000021.1:0-14800 GCA_964469535.1 uncultured Candidatus Saccharibacteria bacterium | reverse complement strand
GTAGGTGTTATTCCTTACCATGGATGCGCTCTACCGACTGAGCTATCGCGGCATATGACGGATCAATCTGGTTTTAGCATACCAAACCTTCCGCAAACCGTCAAGTGGAAGTTTGCCCGCGCTTCTTACCTCACCGAATGGCTGGTGCACGGTATGAGACGACGCTTCGCGTCAAGCCAATTCGGAATGTCCGTAAATTTGATTTCTGGGCAATAATTAATATCATGGCTTGTCACATCGTAATAAACTTTGTAAACTTGATCGACAGAGCCATACAAAGCTTCTTCCATCTCGAAACCTAGCCTCGCGGCGGCGGATTTTACGCTGGCCTCGTCTGCGGCTTCGATTTCGGCTGGAATGGAATCGGATGTTGGCTGAGACATGAGCTATTCCTTTGAGTCAGCTTTCAGAGCGGCAAACTTGGCAGTCATGGTGGGATTGCCGCGCGTAAGGCGTTTGATCGACAAATCGTCAAGCTTTTTATTAGCAGTTTCAAAATTTTTGACAGTCTGGAGCAAAGCATCACGAGTATTTTCGAGCTTTTTGATGCTATCTTCGATTTCTTTGATGGCTTTAGTGAAATTTTTGGTCGCACGGTCAGAGTTAATACTAAAGCTATCCTTCCACTTCCCAATACGTTCTTCAAAGTCGGTAATATCGATGTTTTGCTCACGAATTTCGGCGAGCTCGGCTTTATACTCGAGCGAACGCAGTGCGGCGTTGCGGAGGAGCGTGATCATTGGAATAAAAAACTGCGGACGAATTACGTACATTTTGTCGAAGCGGTGCGAGACATCGACGATACCGGTATTATATAACTCGCTATCAGCTTCAAGCATCGAGACAAGGACAGCGTATTCGCAATTTTTTTCGTGACGGTCTTTGTCAAGTTCTTTGAGAAAATCCTCGTTTTTATGTTTCGTGGCGGTGGTTTCGTTTTCGTTTTTCATTTCGAACATGATGGAGATAATTTCATTCCCCGCTGCATCGGACTCACGATAAATATAGTCACCTTTACTGCCGGTAGTTTTCGACACGGTATTGTCCTTTTCAAAATAAGCATTCTGGAAGCCAGTGGCGCGAAGCTGATTGAATTGCGTTTCGCAGTGTTGCTCGAGCGTCTCTCCGACCATTTTTGTCGACATGCGTGCCTTCATGTCTTTATAATAAGCAATTAGTTCATCCTTGGCGCGGAGCTCGGTGTCATACTTTTCTTTGAGAGAAGTAGCGAGGAGTTGACGCTCAGTTTCTTTGTTCGCAAGTTGATTAGTGAGCGCATCGCGTTCTTTTTCGAGAGCGGAAACGGCCTTTGTGACGGCAAGCTCCTGCGCGGTGGCGGATTGCGCGAGATCGGCGCGGAGCTTGGATAATTTTTCAGCGTGCTCAGATTTTAGCGTGGCGAGTTTTTGCGTAGCGTCAGCACGGAGCTTCAGGATTTGAGCGTCTTTTTCCGAAAGCGTCTGCTGAAGCTCGCTGCGGATTTTAGCCTCGGCAAGGGCGACAGCGTCGGATTTTTCGCGTTCAGCAGCGGCAAGTTTGTCATGAACTTCTTTCGAGATTTCTTGGCGACTGACTTGATTGAGCAAGCTAGCATACTCGCTCTCATCAACGGAGAAAGCTTTGTGACAATGAGGACAGATCAGTTCATGACTCGACATGGCTTCATTATAGCATGGTTACGAAAAAGAAACTGGCGTGTTATAATGACAGCATGGTTTGTGTTGCTGCGTTTATCATCTTGTGCTTGGTGGGGATTTTTGTGGCATTCTTGAGCATTTTCCGGCGTGATATTGGTCGAAAGTATTGGGCGGTCTTTAAGAAAGCTTGGGGGTGTGTCGGAAAAAAGGTACGCTTACAAAAATGCGAGACGAATTTCAAGGACGACGTGAAGAATACGCTACTCAGCAAGGTCGTCTTGAAACATCCGAAGTGGGTGAAACCACTCGGGGTTACGATTGAGGTTGGAGCGGTTCTGATTGTAGTCATTACGATTTGGTCGCTGGTTGAAGCGGTAAAAGCAATTCTGGCACTATGGGTCTTCGGGACTTGTAATGTATCACAGCCAGCAAGCTGCGCATTAGGCGCAGAAGTCTGCGGGATCGACGCAGCAGAGCCTAGTAATCCGCTAGAATGGACAGGGCGGTGGTTCGCAGAATGGGGAGAGATTTTTGCAAACATTCCGGATCGTTTTCACGACTGGAAGGCGGAAGATTATTTGGTCGAACCGTATACTTACTTAGATGGAGAAAAAGAAAGCAATTCGGTCGCATTGGACATCTTCGATCCAGGTTGTGTAGTATGTTTGCGAAGCTACCGGAATCAAAAAGCTTCAGGCTTTTTCGAGAAGTATAATACAGTGTTGATGATCTATCCGATTCAACTACAGAATGGCGAATATAAGTTCCAGAACTCCGATTTAATCGCGCGATATATTCATGCAGCGACATGGATGAAGACGGATTATGCGGCACAGATTATTGACAGGTTGTTCACTGAAACAGACGAAAAAGGAGTGGACTATCAGACAGTGTTTGCGACTTTATCGTCCGGAGAAGCCGAACAGACCTTGCAAAAATGGCTGAAAGAGTTCGGTATGAAGGAAAGTGAGATTAAAAAGCTGGCTGAGACTGCTAAGGGGGAAGACGTGGCGCGGATGATGGAGCAGATCAAAGACGTGGTCGAAAATAAAATTCATGCTAAGGGCATTCCGACACTGATTTATGATGGTAAGAAACATAATGGGCTATACCGTGCGGAGTAGGATGAAAGCTTGGAACGTCGCGATGGGGGTGGTTATTGGATTGGGATTATTGGTGATCAGAGCGATGCCGAGCGAAACGGTGGCAGCACTAGATGACAGTCAGATCGGCATCATATCGCAGACTTGCCCCACCATAAAACAGACTTTAGGGCAGCTCCAAAAGGCTGATTCGCGGACGCGTTCTTATCTCGGGGCGGCGTTTGAGGCGGTGAATGGGCGTTTTATCACGCCGTTGAATCTGCGGTTAACAAGGAATAATTATACAAAAGAGACGTCTTTATTTGAAATTCAGGCGAATTTTATGGCGGCGCAGGCAGATTTCCGGACAGCATATACGACCTACATGCGTGAACTTGAGGAACTGATCAACACGGATTGTCGGACGCAGCCGCAAGATTTTTACAAAAAATTAGAAGCGACGCGGCAAAGACGCGAAGCTCTGCGACAGGCAGTACAGAAATTAACAAAATTGACAAGAGAACAATCAAGCGCAGTGGCAAAATTACGAGGAACCTTATGAAAAAACGTACGCCTGGAGGTAGAAATTTGATGATCTTGGGATTCGGCGCAGTACTTTTTGCGACGATCACGACAACCGCGAGTTTGTTGATCTACCGCAATTCTGGCGACATTTACCTTGATCGGTCACGGCCGGGCTATCTGCCAGACACGGAAGAGGTAAATGAAGATGCACAGACGAATACGACCTATACTTATGCCGACTCGGGTGTTCTCAATGCAGAAGAATTAGATGAGTATCTCAAGGAACTTGATATCATCATCAGGCGAATTGAGGCACTAAAGGACCCGTACGCAGCGGGGCCACTGTCGGATGAATCGCTAGGGATTTCTGTGGCACCGCAAGACAAAGATAAGCAAGACGAACCTACCAAGTAGGTCGCCCGTTTTGATTCATCGTTTAATTCTGGACGAGGCGTTCGCTGTCTTCTTCGGCACTGCGCGGGGCATGAAGAGGCTGATTGGCGGCGGATTCTTGGTTACCGGCATAGACATGCTGGCGAAGCCAAAGATCAGCTGGACCAGCGGTCATCAATAAGATCAAGTAGCCTTTTTCGTGCCATTTATGAAGTTCATCGGAGAGTTCCGGCGTGAGCTCAGCTGGCTCAGCAAGTTTTTTATCGCTCAGTTTTGCGATAAAATCTTCCGGTTGGAGAATTTTCAGGTTCGGATCTTCACGAGTAAGATAAGTCGGTAGCCAATAGAGTTTTTTTACTCCCGTGAAGGCATCCGCATACTGATCGATAAGCTCGACTTGGCGAGTGTTTTGGTGTGGTTCATAAAGTGCGACCACACCGCGCAGTCCGCGACGGTCAGCTTCCTCTTTGGCGATTTCGACGGTCGCAGCCACTTCTTCGGGATGGTGAGCGTAGTCAGAATAATACCCTTCTGAGACCTGCTCAAAGCGCCGACCGACTCCTGGAAAGCTATTGATCGCGGCGACAATTTGTTTGCGGCGTTTTTTGTCCATGAGGCCAGCGAGCCCACGCTTGCGCGGGGCGATGCGCTGGATGACGTCTAGGGCAAGCGTAGCGTCATAGCGACGAGCCTCGCCGGCCAAATTGATCTCTGTCGCAATTTCATCACCGCGCAAGACTTGTTCGCTTTGATGTTCGAATTGGCGAAACGCTTCGGCGTAGGCTTTTTCGGTCGGATAAATATCCGGATGATCATAAGTAACGACCGGAATGACGGCGAGCCAAGGATGAAAAGCGAGAAAATTGCGGTCATATTCATCTGCTTCGTAGACAAAATACTCCGAATTCGGATCGTAGCTGCCAGCGCTTGCGAACGGCAGAGTCGTACCGATGAGGTAAGAAATCGGAAAACCAAGTTGTTTAGCAGCCCAGACGATCATAGCGCTCGTAGTAGTTTTGCCGTGGGTACCAGCGACCGCAATCATTTTTAGTTTGAGCTTTTTGACGAGGTAGCTGATGAGTTCGTCGCGTTTTGACATTTTAAGCTTGAGCTTCTTCGCCATGAGCAATTCGGGGTGATTATCTGGCAAAGCGGAGGTGTAGACAAACCAATCAATACCTTCATTTTTGGCGCAAGCCTTGAGGAATTCACCGTCTTGCTCACCGAGGCAGATTTTGACGCCGTGGTTGACCAGTTCATTCGTGATTGCTCCAGGGGCACGGTCAGAGCCAAAAACTTTCATTCCGGCGTCCTCAGCCATAAGGGCGAGCGGGCCCATACCCGTACCAGAAATGCCAGAAATGTAGATATTCATGTCTTGATTATAGCATGAACTTTTGGCTCATACCGTAATTTCATCCCCAATCATTTTGTCTGGGCGATAGGTGCGAGATTCTGCAGTATAGAATCAGTCTTTTGATCGCGTTTTTAACAAATCCAATATAGTCGAGCCAACTCGTAATATTTCCATATTAGCACAGGTAGGATAATTTGTCAAGATGTTTATGGTTGTAAAGCGAACTCGTGCTGAAAAAGCAAAAGCTCCCCCAGCGGAGAACTTTTGCTTGTACCTAAATATAAATCCGACGTGCGACTAGGCTGCTTTTTTCTTCAGAGTGAGGAAGCCGTTGCGTGGATTTTCGTTGACAACACGGTCTTCTGGCAGATCGCACGGAGTACCTTTGCCGCCCTCGGCCGTCTTGGTAAAGAAATAAATCGTTTGTGGTTTACCACCGCGCAAAGTAACCTCGGATTTGTGTAGGTAATAGGTAACGCCTTTACTGTTGGTATGTTCGTAGGCCATTAGGTCCCTCCTTAAGTTATTATATCCTTATCTTATGTCGGTTTACTTGGGGTGTCAAGAGGTTTTATGGGGAGTTGCGGAAAAACTTATGCTTAGGGAGCTTTTAGATGCACTCTTGCGGCGTTAGGAGTGTTTCAGGAAGAGGAGCGACAGACGAAGACAGCACCAGATAATAATTCGGATAAGGATTGCGACTGCGAGGACGATACAAGCAAGAGCGGCAAAACCGGAAGGGGTAGGGGTCCAAATTGGCGAGAGATAGCTACGACGGTAGAGCTCGGTAGAAGGAACGTCAGCCGTGAGAGCGACGCTGAGTTCATCGCTGGCGGGGTATTTGGCAAGCTCCGTCGTCCAGCAGTCAATGTGCCCCTGACTGTACCAGGACCAGCCGTTAGCGATCGCGAGGGGCTGACAAATGGCAGAGACGGCGGCGTAAATATTGCCGTTCGGATTGGCGTCGTCAGCAAGCGTCGCACGAGCAGCCTCAATAGCGGCGTCTGCAGCGCGTAAATAGGATTGCTCGAGATAAAACGGCCCCGTACCAAAGATGATTGATTGGACACCATTGGACTCGCTGATGTTGATCACCGTGTGTGTGACGACGAATTCGTGTAGCTCTCTGAGGGCTTGCTCGGTAGCATCGTTGTCGCCAGCCTCATCAGCAGCGAAGACTGCCGAACGGAGCTCTACCATACGCAGATGGTCGAAGCGAAAAAGCGTGGCCGTAAAAAAGATAAGCGGAAGTAGGACGACCAACATTTGCCAAGTGCGAACCGCACCAAATGCCTTCAGGAAGCGTCGAATATGATTTTTAGCTTTGCCACCCATTATTATTGATAGTATAACATAGGCGTCGTTTAAAATCTACAAGTCAGAAATTTTGACTCGTATCTGTTCGGTTGTGTCGCGGTCGCGTACGGTGACGGTATCATCTTGCAAACTATCAAAATCGACCACGACGCATTTCGGGGTGCCGATTTCGTCTTGCTTCTTATAACGTTTGCCGATGTTGCCAGAGTCATCCCAGGTCACGAAAGTATATTTTGATTTGAGAAGCTGGTAGACGTCTCTGGCTTTTGCGACGAGCTCAGGTTTGTTTTTGAGAAGCGGGCTAACGCAAAACTTATACGGAGCAAGATTCTCAGGCAAACGCAAAACAATGCGGTCTCCGTCTTCCCAATAAGCGCTCGAAAGTACAGCAAGGAAGAGGCGCTCAACACCGATCGAGGGCTCAATAACATGCGGAACAAAAGTGTCGCCGGTATTTTTGTCACGGTATTCCATACTTTTGCCGGATTCGCGTTGGATATTGTTCAAATCATAATCGGTACGATAGGCGAGCCCCATGAGCTCTTCTCGACCGTTGGGGTAGTCGAACATAATATCAATCGTACGCTTCGAGTAAAAAGCACGATCTTCCTCTGGGACCTCGAGATCGTGAATCTTATCGGCGGGCAGCCCGATAATCTCCTCGAGGAAAACGTGCTGACTCGCGCGCATTTTTTCAAAATTGTCTTCCCAAGTGTCTGGCCTGATGAAATATTCAATCTCCATCTGGCTACATTCGCGGTCACGCAGAATAAAATCGCGCGGAGAGATTTCATTACGGAAAGCTTTACCCTGCTGAGCGAGACCGAACGGAATATCTGGATAAATCGTGTCGACAACGTTTTTGAAGTTCGTGAAGATTCCCTGCGCGGTTTCGGGACGAAGATAGGCGACACTCGCAGCATCGGAATTGACACCGACATGCGTCTCAAACATCATGTTGAATTTTTTGATCGTATCCCAGTTGAATTTGCCGCAATTCGGGCACTTGATCTTTTTGGCGAGGAATTCTTCAGTCGTGACGCTTTCGGTCATACCGTCACCTAGCTTATCAGCACGAAATCGGCTGTGACACTCTTTGCACTCAATCAGGGGATCATTGAAGGTGTCGACATGGCCGGAGGCGCGCCAGGTACGCGGGTTCATGATGATCGCAGCATCAATGCCATACATATCATCACGTTGATCGACCCAATAATTCCACCAACTTTGAGTAATGTTGCGTTTTAGCATGACACCAAGCGGACCGAAGTCCCAAGTGCCAGCCATGCCGCCATAAATATCTGAACCCGGAAAGATAAAACCACGACGTTTGCATAAACTGACGATATCCTCTAGTTTTCCCATATTTTTCCTTACTGCGGCGCAGTCATGCCGCGTTTTATAATTTTATACGGATTATTTGCTCTCTTCATCAATCGCAAGAGCAAGGTGCGTCTCTTCAAGTTGCTGGTCATCGACGACGGATGGAGAATCCATCATAAGATCAATGCCGGAGCCGTTCTTCGGGAAGGCAACAATATCGCGAATACTATCAGCATCAAGTAATTCCATAAGCATGCGATCAATGCCAAAGGCGCAGCCAGCGTGTGGGGGTGCGCCAAATTTAAAGGCGTTGAGCATGCCGCCAAAACGCTCTTCGACATATGACTTGCCATAGCCGAGAACGCCGAAGACTTCGTACATAATCTCGGGACTATAGTTACGAACTGCGCCAGAGCAAATTTCGTAGCCATTCATAACCATATCGTACTGATCAGCGACGATGTCGAGTTTATTCTCGGTCTCGCGGATAGCTTTGAGACCGCCTTTAGGCAGAGAGAAGGGATTGTGGCCAAAATCTAACTTGTTAGCGCCATCATCCCATTCATAAAACGGAAAATCGACAATCCAGCAAAGCGCAACGACATGATCATCCTTTAGCCCGAGCGCATCAGCAAAAGCAATGCGCATGACGCCAAGGACTTTGTTGACTTTTTGACGTAGGTCGGCGCCGAAAAAGACCGCATCACCATCTTTTGCACCAGTTCGCTCCTGAATAGCCTTCAGTTCTTCTGCCTTGAGGAATTTTGCGATCGGGCTACGTACTTCACCGTTCTCATAGATAATATAGGCTAGACCGCCAGCACCATTTTTGCGGGCGAGCTCGGTAAATTCGTCGATTTGTTTGCGGGTAAACTGCGCGCCGTCCGGGACACGAATCGCCTTCACGCAGGGGGCCTGAAAGACTTTGAATTCACAATCTTTCAGAGCGTCGGTTAGATCAATCAACTCCAAACCGTAGCGCAAGTCGGGCTTGTCGACACCGTATTTTTCCATGGACTCTTTGTACGAAATGCGCGGGACGTCTTCGCTAAGAAGCTGCTTGCCGGCAAACTCAGTGACCAAGCGCTTGATGAGTGGCTCCATAGTTTGACGCACGACTTCGCCATCATCGACGAACGACATCTCACAGTCTAGCTGATAGAAGTCACCGTAGAGGCGATCGGCACGAGGATCTTCGTCGCGAAAACATGGTGCAATTTGATAGTAACGCGGAACACCGCCAACCATCAGTAGCTGTTTGAACTGCTGTGGCGCCTGTGGCAAGGCATAGAACTTACCAGGATGGAGTCTGGACGGGACGAGGAAGTCACGCGCGCCTTCTGGCGAAGAATTAGCGAGAATTGGCGTAGTGATTTCGATAAACTCGTGTTCGTCCATATATTGACGCATGAAGCGGTAATATTCGGCGCGGCGCTTTAGGAGGCGCTGCATGGACGGACGACGCAAATCGAGATAGCGATATTTCAGGCGAAGCTCTTCACCAGAAGGGTCGCCTTCGTCATGCGTGTTAACTGGGAGAGGCTCTGAGCGGTTAATGAGATCAAGCCGATCGACAACGACTTCAATGTCGCCGGTTTCGATGTTCGGGTTTTTCAGTTCTGGAGCGCGTTCGCGGACAGTACCAGATGCAGAGATAACAAATTCATCGCGCAGGCTCTCGGCGGTTTTGAATGCTTCAGCAGTGTCGGGAGTGATAACGAGCTGGATAATGCCCAAATGGTCGCGCAGGTCGATAAAGATTAAGCCTCCGTGATCGCGTCGCGAATTGACCCAACCAGCGACTTGGACAGACTGGCCGATTTTTGTTTTTAGATCTGTGGATAGACTTCTCATACAGATGATTATAGCACGTTTACCTCTGGATTGGCAAGCACGGAAAGCCGGACGTTAAGAATTTAACGCCTTATACTTCCATTGTAGCACGGATTAGTGTTTTTGTCAATAGATTACGGCGTGCGATTCTTGGGGGCTTTATTAACGGCCCAATATTCAACATCGACGAAGCGATCCGTCGTATAAACAAGCCTGTCCTCTTCAGAAAAAGCACGGACATTTTTATTAAAATAATAGACGAGGCTGGCTTGATAGATGCCAATTGCCGGGACATCATTAACCCAACGACGCAAGAAAGTCTCGTATTTACTAATGCGAGAGCTGTAGTCCATCGTGCTACGGGCGCCAAGGATCAAGTCATCGACAAGCACGTTGGCATAATTCGAGAGATTTAAGCCGGTTTCGGAGGCCTGGGAAGAGTGGTAATAAGCGAATAGATCTGGGTCAGCACCAAGTTCAACTTCGTAGAGCAGAACATCATAATTACGTTTACGGATAATATTCAGGAGGAACTCTTGACCTGGATCATAAATGGATAAATCTACGACAAAGCCGAGTCGCTCAAGTTGTTCTTTCATAACTTCAGCGAGCTGAGGAAAGTAGCCACTGCTTACCGTAGCTAGACGCAAAGTTTGACCAGAAAGACCAGAGTCTACAATGGTTGCATGCGCGGTATCAAAATCATAGGCGGGTAAAGGCGGGTACTCGTCTAGCTCGATTTCGGAACTCAGGATGGGATAGTCGAGGGGATATTCGTAACCCAGTACTGAGCGCACGGCCGACATATCAATACCTTTTTGGATAGCCTGTCGAACAGCGACGTTATTCAAAATTGAACTAGTTGTGTTCAGGAAAGCGAAAACACCGCTCGCAATCGCTGTCTGTTTTTCGTTGATTAGGTCGTCTGGGAGCTGATCACGATAGACTGCAGACAGCTCGGCCGTGGCTGTCGCTTCGCCGCTTGTTAATGCGCTGACAATCTTGTCGGGATCGGAATATGTATGAATCGCAAAGCTATTGAGCATAGGAACGGATTTGTAATAATTAGGATTAGCAGCAAGATAGATGATCTTCTCGCCACCGGTCGAGATATCCTGCATAGCATTAAAACGAAAAGCACCGGACGTGACGGGATTAGTACTAAAACTATGTTCAAGCAGTTGGCTAGGATTTGTGCCTTCGAGAATATGTGCGGGCAAGATCGGGATGTTCAAGGTCGCATCGAAATCAGCATACGCTGACGGCAAGGCAAAGACGATGGCGTCATCAACGCGATCGACGTTGACGCCAGAAAAATTTGAGGAGTAGGCTGTGTTGATAGTGGGATCTTTGGCGAGGCTGATTGTATAGAGCACGTCGTCGAGAGTAATCGGTTCACCATCCGACCATTTAAGGCCGTCTTTAAGCGTAACTGTCCAAACTTTGCCAGTTTCATCGGGGATAATTGAAGCAGCAAGGCCGAGACCGACGTGACCGGAATAGTCGATCGTGGAAATCGTAGCAAACATCAGTTTTGACAAAACTTTTTCGCTATTCGTAGTGGCAAAAAGCGGGTTTAGTGAACTAACCGTGCCAGAGGTTGCTTCAATATAGGTTCCACCGTCGACAAAAGCAGGCTTCGAATAGGATTGCTGATACCAAAATGCCTGCGTAAGTGCTAGCGAAGTAATGGCGATAATAAGTAGGCACCATTCGAGAATCAAGAGTCGCACTCGGCGAGCATTTGGCAGGCGGCTGATGATATTTTCCTGGATATGCTCACGACCTTCTTCACGTGCTCGTTCGGAAAAGTTCTCCCATCGTCGAGCGATCTTCTGGCCACGTTTCTTGGCGCTCGGTTTCATTTTTGTTGCTTGATGTCCCACTTCACGATCAATTACTTTTGATATTTTAGGCTGGCACAATTAGCAAAGCCAACGTCGAGAGAACGAAAACAGTCGCGCAAACCACGGTGGCGTTAAAAAGTGAACGTTCTAGGCCGCGGCGCGTAGTGTAGAGCTCTCCGGAGCTACCAAAGCCAGCGCCAAGAGAAGCTCCGCGCTGTTGTAGTAAAATTAGCAAGATTGAAAGCGCAGATGAGATAAAAATAATACTTTGAAGTAGTGTTCCCAAGTTCATACTATATATTATACTCCGTTTCTTCTACAAATCAACCAATAAAGAGGTTGAGGACATAGTTGATTGCGCTAAGAAGAATGCTCGAGAGAAAGGCGCCCCAAAAGTCCATTTCGACACTGGGTAAAAGATAGATCGTCAGGACAACCATGGCGGTGTTGACTATAAGAGTAGAGATGCCCATAGTCAGGATTGCGAGCGGGAGAGTCAGCATTTTAATCAATGGCTTAATGACTGTATTGATGACTGAGAAAATCAATCCTGCAACCGCAAACAAAATCCACTCTTCGGAAAAGGTGGCGCTAGACTCAGGATTGATAGTACCAAGATGCGTAATACAGAAATACATACCGACGCTCGAAGCGAGCCAGCGCAGAAGAAAAACGATAATCTGTCGTTTAATCATGAGTTTATTTTAGCATACTCTTACGTTTTAACAAAGTGTGATAAGCGATCGCAAAACGATGCGCTTCCTCATCGATACGTGCAATCAGCTTGGCAATATGAGAATCCGCGGACAAGAGGACAAGTCGAAAATTGCCCCGTTCGTCAGTTTGTACATTTTTTTGCTCGTCGTTCTGCTCGTCATTTTGCCCTGGAATGATAATACGGACAGGAGCGTTACGGGTATGATCACCAGATTTATCGCGCCCGATAACAGGGATTTGATGGGCGTCGAGGAGATCTTTAACGGCGCTAACTTGACCAACTCCGCCATCCAAAATGACGAGTTCTGGAAAGGGCCACTCGGGATGTTTAAGTCGACGTTCGATAACCTCGCGGAGATTTGCAGTATCGTCGTTACGCTGATGTCGGAGTTTGAATTTGCGATATTCGGAACGATCAGAGGCGCCGTTTACAAAAACCACCATCGACCCAACAACATTGGTACCAGATTGATGGGAGATATCATAGCCTTCAATACGGCGTGGGGGATTAGCGAGGCCAAGCATAGATTGCAGATCGGTCAAAGCATGATCTGAAGAAATATCTAGAAATTCTTTGTCCGAGAAGACGATCTTCTTTTGCAACTCACGCAGGCCAAAAAGCTGTTTACGGATTTCGGCGGCAGCTTCAAAATGCTCGGCTTTTGCTTCATCATTCATTTGCTTTTCGAGCTCTTTGAGGAGTTTATGCCGGCCACCCTCGAGATACAGGATGAGCTTGCGCAGATTCTTTTTATATTCCTTCGGAGTGGTGCGTCCGATTTCGATACCAGGCGTTAGACCGAGGTCAGTATTCAGAGTTTTTTTACCATCATAGGGTTTATCGTAATATGGAAACACTTTACGTAAAATTCGCAGAGCCCTTTCGACGGCGGTTTTACCGTAAAATGGCCCGATATATTCTGCTTTATCGTCGAGTGGGGTACGCGTAAAACTAATTGACGGCACCTCAGATTTCATGTCGATGCGAACGTAAGATACTGTTTTGTCGTCACGCAGTAAGATGTTCCATTTTGGCATATAGCGTTTAATCATTTCTGATTCTAAAAACAACGCGTCCATTTCCGTATCAACCACAATCCAATCCGTGTCCGCAATTTCACGAACCAGTGCAGTCGTTTTGGGATCTTTCTGGGTATTATGGAAATATTGGCGAACACGATTCTTGAGTACGGCCGCCTTACCAACGTAAATAATTTCACCGCTAAGATCTTTGTGGAAATAAACACCTGGGGCGGCAGGGAGATTTTTTAGTTTCAGAAACAGTGCATCACGCACGTCTGGAGGCACCGGCTGGCCTTGAATATTTTTATCAGTATCCGTCATCTTTCCCGACATTTATCTCAGTTTAGCTGCGTGCTGCACCGTCGACCGACAGAATGTCACCCGTGATATAGTTCGCCAAGTCGCTGGCGAGAAATAGGAACGCATTCGCAATATCGCGGGGCTCGCCAATACGCCCAAGCGGAATGGTTTTGATGAGCGGCTCGATCATTTCTTTAGGCAACTTAGCGACCATATCGGTATTTGTGATGCCCGGAGCAACTGCATTGACGCGGATATGGAATGGGGCAAGTTCGCGCGCGAGGGATTTGGTCAAACCATTGACGGCGAATTTGCTAGCCGGATACCCGACGCCAGATGGTTGACCGTAGATGCTGACCATTGAGCTAGTGTTCAAAATAACGCCACCGTTCTGCTGCTTTTTCATATACCGGACAACGGATTTTGTGACATTAAACATCGCCTCCACGTTGATTTGCATAATTTTGGCAAATTCATCCGCTGTAGTGTCATCAATGCTCTTGTCGGCAGAAATACCAGCATTATTGACCAAAATGTCGATGCGGCCATATTTTTGATAAATTGCATCAATGGTCTTTTCAACCTCTGCGTAATTGTTCAAGCTCGGAAAATGCCCGTCGACAATGATGCCCTCAGAAGATAAAACTTCGAGTGCTTTTTTGACAGTCTCTTCACGAGAGCCAAAGAGAATGACTTTTGCTCCGTTCTGAGCAAAGACACGGACTGTCTCTAAGCCGATGCCTCTTGTACCTCCGGTAACGATGGCAACTTTTTCTTCTAACATTTTATCTCCTTTTTTGAGTTAATTGATTGTCTTGGAATATTTGCGAGGCTCTTCATGCGTGTCTTCAAGATTGTACAGACGCCATCGAAAATCATGGATGGCAGCGTTAGAGTGCCAGATCAATTGATTCATAATCTCGGTAGTAGCGTGCTGATTCGGCAGTGAACTTTAGGACGCAATAGTTCGGATCGGTGTTGTTTTCATAGAAAATTAGGTCCATATCGCGCCAAACCTCGTTCTTGACGGATTGGTCGTAGATTATCTCGACAGTGCCACGAAAAGCAATTCCGTGATATAAGGGTCGATCATAAAAGTACAATCCCGCTCTTGGATCCTTCAAGAGTGATTGAACCTTAACCGACTTAGTATTCGTTGTTAAGTAAAACTCTTTGAGTCCCTGACGTTTTCGAGGGTTTAGCATCGCGCGCGTCGTCGGATAACCATCACGATCGAGAAAACTTAAAAAGCATACTTCTTGTCGATCAACGATCTTTGAGATATTTTGCTCAAGATTTTCCATGATATTATTGTAGCAGAGACCAGACGAAAAGCCACCCTTTTGGGTGGCTTGTTCGTATAATTTGGCACCTTGCTAGTTTTCCGCTTTTGGCAGTATAATCGCCGCTACTGGGCTTGACTTCTGTGTTCGGAATGGGAACAGG
>CAYXZG010000020.1:0-15101 GCA_964469535.1 uncultured Candidatus Saccharibacteria bacterium | reverse complement strand
CATCCGGTGGCGCTCTCCGGAGCGAATCGCTTTCGCTCCCGTGCTCCGGACCCGCGCCAGCCGGGAAACGATGCTAAAAGGAGACTAAGGGATTCTATATACAACAAAGGCACAATATCTATCATATACTATCTACCTACTATAGGATGCTACTACTGAGTGAGGCAGCGAAGAGGAGTAGGATTGAAGCGATTGTAATCACTACGAGCCGTCCCGATGCCGCGAGAATCACTATTAAATCCTATAAAATACACTCCGCCAATTTGTCCCGATGAATCACTTTGCTTTTTGGGTGTGCCCGTCCAAAGCACACCACTGTGACCGTGGTAGCGTAATGCTCCTCCTATGACATAAATCAACTCGGTTGAATTGAGAAAGAAAGGATTAAGCCTAATATTAAATTCTGAAGTCTCATACGACCAGTGGTCTGGTCCAAGACCACCATTACTATTTACAGCAATTTCCCAACCGTATTTATTCAATAAATTGTAGAACGTTTTATTTGTCGACTGTGCAATCCCATCTTCGCCTAGCACTGCTCTTGGTAGTTGCCAGTGCTTAGGGCAGATGGAGGCAACTGTGAATAGAGTGGAATTTTAGCAGTCTTGACATTTGAGTGCTAATTTGATACAATGGGTAGTATAATGAATTTGAGCGATGTGGCTATGGGGTGGGTGGCGGTACGCGAAGGAAATTAGGAAAGATGGATAGTGATTTTACGGAATTAATGAATCGTTTGTCGGAGAATGCTCGGTTTGCGTTGCAAAAGGCCGACATGTTTAGCAAGAAATACAATAATGGTTATATGGGAACTGAGCATATTTTGTTGGGGATTTTGGCGCAAGATATGTCAACGGGTGCACGGATTTTGAGAAAATTTGACGTGAGTTTGGATAAGGCTGAAAAAGCTTTGGGGCAAGAAGCGGTTGAGGTGAACGGTGGCGCGGCGATGGCAATGATGTCATTATCGGAGGCGGCGGTTTTGACGCTGAGGATGGCGGATCATTATGCTTCTGAAAAAGGAGTGCGGATGATCGGGACAGAGTTCCTGTTGTTTGCGTTGATGTGCCAACATAATTCGCGGGGCGGGGCTTTGCTTGCAAAGATGAGAGTGAATCCAGAAGAACTGATGGATGCGATCGAAGAAGAAATTGATCAGCGTGTGGAACATGAACATAATCAAGAGAAAAAGCAGCAATATCGTCGTGGCGCACAGTTGAAATGGCTGAAGCGTTACGGACAGGATTTGACGGAATTAGCGCGTGAGGATAAGCTCGACGCGGTGATTGGCCGGGAAAGAGAAATTGAACGAGTGGTGACAGTTTTGAGCCGAAGGACGAAGTCAAATCCGGTATTGATTGGTGAGGCCGGGGTCGGTAAGACGGCAATTGTGGAGGGGCTAGCGGAGCGGATTGTAAAGAATGATGTTCCGGGAGCATTGGTCGGAAAAAGGATTTTTCAGGTCGACTTGTCGAATATGGTGGCGGGGACGAAATTTCGAGGGGAATTTGAAGAACGGATTAAAGGTGTGATTGATGAGGCGGTGGAAAATGATGATGTAATTTTGTTTATCGATGAATTGCATCTTTTGATGGGGGCGGGGGCGGGCGAAGGCTCGATGGATGCGGCGAATATTTTAAAGCCGGCGCTGGCTCGAGGAAAGATTCAGTTGATTGGCGCGACAACATTAGACGAATATCGGAAAAATATTGAGAAAGACAAGGCGTTGTCGCGAAGATTTCAGACGGTGATGGTTGAAGAGCCGAGCGCAGAGGTAACGTTAAAAATTTTGAAGGGAATCAAGCGCCACTACGAAAAACATCACGGAGTGGAGATTCCGGATGAGATGCTAGAGACGGCAATTAATATGTCGGGCAGATATATCAACGACCGGTTTATGCCGGATAAGGTGATTGATGTGATAGATGAAGCGGCAGCAATTGCAAAGGTGGCGGCGGATAAAAAAGGCGGATCAGAGTATAAGACTTTGAAGGTGGAGCAGACGACACTGGCGGAGAAGATGCAGGAAGCGGCAGAGAAGGAAGACTTTGAATTGGCGGCGAATCTGAAGACGGAGTCGGAAAAGATAAAGAAAAAATTGAAAGAATTGAAGAAAAATGGGGCTGAGAAGCCGCCGGTTTTGACGGAAGATGATCTGGCTTTGGCGGTGTCGCTCAAGACGGGAATTCCGGTCGCGAAAGTGCACGGGTCAGAGCTGGAACTGCTGAGTGATCTTGAGAAACACTTGCGAAAGGCGGTGGTGGGGCAGAACGAGGCGATCGAGAAAGTCGCAAAGGCAATTCGTCGAGGACGAAGTGGAATTGCGGACCCGCGCAGGCCGATTGGCTCGTTCTTATTCATGGGGCCGACGGGTGTCGGAAAGACAGAGCTTGCGAGAGTGATCGCGCGAGAGGTGTTTGGCGGAGAGAACGCACTGATTAAGATTGATATGAGTGAATTTGGCGAGAAACACAACGTTTCGCGCTTAGTAGGGGCGCCGGCGGGATATGTCGGCTACGAGGACGGCGGAAAGTTGACGGAAGCGGTACGTCGAAAGCCATACGCAGTGGTACTGTTTGATGAGATCGAAAAGGCGCATCCAGACGTTTTTAATATGCTGTTACAGATCCTGGAGGACGGAGTTTTGACGGATGGACAGGGAAATAAGGTAAAGTTTAATAATACGATTGTAATTTTGACATCAAATTTAGGTGCGGACGAAATGTATCGTGAGAGCGAACTGGGTTTTACGGCGAAGGGTTTACACGAAAAACGAGAATTGACGGAAGAATATGAGGCAAGTAAAGAGATTGCGATGCGAACATTGAAAAAAACAATGAAGCCGGAACTAATTAATCGGCTTGACGCAATTTTGGTTTTTCATCCACTGACGCATGAAAATGTTGAGAAGATTTTTGATAATTTGCTGGAAGAGCTGAAGAAAAGGTTGGCAACGAAGGGGATTGGCCTAAAAGTAACACCAGAAGTAAAACAGAAGTTGATTGACGAAGGGTATGATCCGAAAAATGGAGCGAGGCCGTTACGCCGAGTGTTGGAGGATAAATTGGAGACGTTGATTGCGGAAGCGATAATCGCGGGAGATTTGAAGGAAGGTGAAGTAGTGGCGATTAGTTTGGCGAAGGGAAAGGCGGCGCACGACGGACGAGAATTGAATTTAAAGGTGGTTAGCGAATAAAAATGCCGGTGAAGGTGGAAAAACAGAAGGGGCAGGTCGCGGGGCAGGTTTTGGCGGCACTGCTCGGAATAGTGGTTGCGTTAGGGATTGTGCAGATTTTACAAAGTTATTATGTACAAGATACCTGGAAGGGGCTTTGGTATGAGCCAGAAGAAAAAATAGAGGCAATTGAAGAAGCGCTAGAATTGACGGGTTCAGGTAAACGGATTTTTCGAGCGACGCAGCCAACAATTGAAAATAGGGAAGATTTTAATGAACATTGCAAAAATCAAAGAATGGAGGTGTCGTTGCTTGGGTGCTATACGGGCGGAAAAATGTACGTCTATGAGATAACGCGGGAGCAGTTGATTGATTCAAACAAAGTGACGGCGGCGCACGAGCTGCTACATGCGGCTTGGGAAAGACTGAGCGATAGGGAACGGACGGATGTAGCGAGAATGCTTGAAGAAGTAAAAGAGCAGAATGCGGAGTGGTTGGAGCAGGAGCTGCAGACTTATGCTGAGGAGGACAAACTGGAAGAGATGTATACGCGAGTTGGGACGAAGTTGGCGGAAATACCGGAACAACTGGAGGAGCACTATCGAAAGTATTTTCTTAACCGGCAAAAAATCGTGGCATATTACGATAAAACGCAAGAGCCTTTCGAGGAGTTGCAGGAAAAGAACGATCGGCTCAGGACGGAGATTTTCGCGATAAAGGCGGAAATTGCGAAGGAGAGAGATGCATATTTGGTCGAGGTAACAAATTTGGACGATGAGATCGAAGAGTTTAACGCGTGTGCGGCGGAGGTGGGATGTTTTACGGCGGAGGCGTTTGTGGCGCGACGAACAGAATTGGCGGAAAAACAGACTCAGCTAAATCAACGTCGGATAAATTTGAACAATAAAATTGAGGAGAACAATGCGCGGGTAGAAGAATATCAGAAAAATCAAGCGGAGCTTGGAGAACTAAACGAGGCAATGGATTCAAGAATTGAGAAAGGAGATTTAATTTATGAATAAGGAAAGGAATAATATGGGAAAGAATAAAAGTTACTTAGTGCCAACAGTGGTAGAGGAGACACCGAAGGGTGAACGTGCGTACGATATTTACTCACGCTTGTTGAATGATCGAATTGTGTTCCTAGGAGAACAGGTGGATTCACATACGGCGAATTTGGTTGTGGCGCAGTTGTTATATTTAGCAAATGAGGACCCGAAGCGCGATATCAAACTCTACATTAATTCTCCGGGCGGATCGGTTTATGATGGATTGGCGATTATAGATACGATGAATTACATCAAACCAGATGTCCAGACGATTGGAATTGGACTGCAGGCGTCGATGGGGGCGATGCTGTTGGCGTGTGGTGCGAAGGGCAAGCGGTTCGTATTGCCAAATGCGCGGGTGATGATCCATCAACCGAGTTCGGGCACAGAAGGGAAGATAACGGACCAGGAGATTGCGCTGAAGGAAGGGATTTATCTGAAACAGAGGCTGGCGGAAATTTTTGCAGAGCGGACGGGTAAAGATTTAAAACAGGTAGAAAAAGATATGGATCGAGATAATTGGATGAGTGCTGAGGAAGCGAAGGCGTACGGGATCGTCGATGAGGTGATAGAATAAAATGAAAGTTTTATGGACGGACGGAAGTGCAAGTCCGAATCCAGGCCCAGGGGGGTTTGCGGTTTTGGAAAACGGGAAGCCAGTAGTGCTGGGCGGAGAGAAAGAATCTACGAATATCAGGATGGAAGGGTTAGCAATGATCGCAGCAATCGAATATGCAAAGGGTGAGCCGTGCGAGATCCATAGCGACTCGGAGTTTTGGATTAATGTGTTGACGAAGTGGGCGCCAGGGTGGGCGAAGAATGGATGGAAGAAGAAAACTGGAGAGATTAAAAATCTGGATATTGTACAAAAATTGTATACTCTCTATCAAGAAAATCCGGTGGAGCTGGTTTGGGTGCGGGGACATGCAGGGACAGAGTATAATGAGTTGGCTGATCAATGGGCAAATAAAGCGAGAGAAGGAGAAAGGGTGTAGAGTTTCCATTGCACCGAAGAAGTTTATGCGGTCTTTTGTAGTTGCTGTTCTTTCTTTTACTAGCTTTAGATGGATGAACCCACTCCGACGCCCTGTCTTTGTCGTTTGTTGAATCCCTTAGTCTCCTTTTATCATCCGGTGGCGCTCTCCGGAGCGAATCGCTTTCGCTCCCGTGCTCCGGACCCGCGCCAGCCGGGAAACGATGCTAAAAGGAGACTAAGGGATTCTATATACAACAAAAAGACAGGTTTTTCTGGTTTGATAAACTTCTCTGGTGCAATGGAAGTCTGTGGTGGGTCTCTTCGCTGCCTCGTGGCGAGATGGGCGTAAGTAGGCAAAATATCTATCATATATATCTACCTACTAGAGGATACTACTACTGAGTGAGGCAGCGAAGGGAGAAGCCGACAAAGCGTTCAACGTCACTGCCGTGCTGTGAAGGAGAGACCTGAGCTCTATATGCCCAGTAGCCCATGTCAAGAGCAAGTAGTTTAGAACTATTAGGCGTTTTGCTCCAGAGGTATCCAGTGATGCCCATTCCGTTAAGACGATTGTTCATGCTAAGGCGAGTATATCCCCAAACGCCAACGTAAAATGGAGCGAGGGTGATATTGTAGCTAAACTCATTTTGTTCCCAAACGCTTGGACCGGCATTGCTATATTCTTGAACTTGCCAACCGTAGCTATCTAGTAAGCTATAGAAACTATAATCGGTCATAATCAGCTGCCAGTACTCTTTGCCCGCGTTGTCTTCGGCGCTTTGGCTGGGGGCGCTTGGTAGTTGCCAGTGCTTAGGGCAGATGGAGATGGAGAAGGGTGATAATAGAAAAAGCCCTATCTGCGGATAGGAGCTTTTTCTATGGCTGGGTCGGCAGGGATCGAACCTGCGAATGCTGGGACCAAAACCCAGTGCCTTACCACTTGGCGACGACCCAAGGTGAGTTTATTGTAGCACGAAATTTGAAAAATTGCTAGAGCGAGTCGTTGTCGTTTGGATAATATGCAGATCTATCATAGTATATCTACCTACTAGAGGATACTACTACTGAGTGAGGCAGCGAAGGGAGTCGGCGTGCCAACGTAAATTGCCATAACGTGCTGGTCCAAGCCAATAAGTATCATCGCCGAGCATGCCGGCTTGATGGACTTTATACCCTGCTGTGTTAGACCATTGTATCGTTAGCCGTCCGTTATTTTCGATCCCGGCTGTTTGTAGATAATATCCACTTTTGGCGAGGTAGAAAGGAGCTAAGTTGACGTTATAGCTTATGCTGCCGTTAGTCCATTTCAGGTAACCCATTCCGTTATAACTATCCCATCTCGTTACTTCCCAACCGTAGCTATCTAGCCATTTGTAGAATGATTTATCAACTAACTGTGCTCTGCCGCCATCGGTTTTACTAGGATCAGTCCATTCAACCGTAGCTCTTGGTAGTTGCCAGTGCTTAGGGCAGACAGGCTTGAAAGAAGGAATGGCTATGCGCCGGATTCGCGGAGGTTGGGGAGTTCTTCAATGACGACTTTGATACAGCCAGCGATTGGGATAGCAATGATGGCGCCGACGAGGCCGAACATATACATACCGATGATGATAGCGGTGAGGATAAGGGCGGTGGGGAGGTTGAGGGCGTCGCCTTGGATTTTGGGGGCGATAAAATTGTTTTCGATTTGTTCATAGATGATATAGAAAATAAGGAAGATGATGGCGGCGATTGGAGAGCTAAAGAAGAGCAGAAGAGAGATCAGGATACAGCTGATAACGGGACCGAACATGGGAATGAGGTAGAAGATGAGGGCGATGAGGCCCATGGGAAGGGCGAGATTGGCGGAAAAACCGCAGGTGAAGGAGAGGAGAAGAACGGCGAGAGTGACAACGCCGCCGTCGAGGAAGGCGATAAGGACTTGTTTGGAGACGTAGGTAGCGATGACATTGGCGATGCGGCTGGCAAGACGCTGGAAAGCGCGAATGGCAGAATTTTTACGTTTGCCTTCGAGCGCACGCCAAAAGGCGTCAACAATGCCGGGGCCTTCGATTGCAAAGAGGAGAGTAAGAACGAGGATGAGGACGGCACCAGTGGCGATTTGGGTGACGGCGCCGACACTAGTGACGAGGACGTTGCCGAGGTTAGAAATGAGACTATTGGAGAACGATTGGACGCTGGCGATGATTTCGCCTTGAAGATTCTCGATACCGAGGGACTGTCCGAAATTATTGACACCGTCCCAGCCGCCGAAGGTGTGTTCGAAGGTTTGGGGGAATTGACGGATGAACTGGATTGATTCGTCGATGACGACGGGACAAATGACGGCGATGATGACGCCAATAATCATTAGAATGAGCCCGTAAGCAATGGCGGAGGAGACGGGTCCTTCTTTTTTGATGAGGCGGTTGATGCGGCTCGCGAGGGGCTGGATCGCAATAGCAAGAAAAGCAGCAATACCGATAATGATGAGGCCGCCGATAGCTTTCCAGACAAAAAGCGCAATTAGCCCGAGCGCGAGGATGACGAGCCAAAAGCGGACGAAGGTTTTAGTATCGATATCGACTTTGTAACTTTTTTTATCCATAGCTATATTATAGCACGGAATTAGTGATAGTAATGACGGAGAAAGGTGGTTTTGTATTCAAAGAAACGATCTTCGAGCATGGCGGTGCGGATCTCTTCGGTGAGGCGGATAATGAAGCGGAGATTGTGGGCAGAGGCGAGGCGATAGTATTTTTGTTTTTGGGCGGGATCGCCAGAACGCCAGAGGGCGCGGAGGCTTCCACGCGTCCAGCCCTCGCGGCAGGTCGCACAGTCGCAGCCAGGGTCGAGGACGGCGCCAGAATCGCGAAATTGGCGAAGATTAAAAGTGCCATCGCGAGTGTAGATTTTGCCATGACGGGCTTCGCGGGTAGGGGCAACACAGTCGAAGGTGTCGGCTCCGGTTTCGGCACCGATAAGAATGTCGTCAGGGTGAGAAAGACCGAGGAGATGACGTGGCTTATGGAAAGGAAGTTCTTCGTTGCACCAGCGGAGGATTTTGCCAAGATCCTCTTTGAGGAAGGCGCCGCCGAGGCCAAAACCGTCGAATTCGACACCGTCAACGGACATGGCCCCGAGGGCTTTTGCGGTAGAACGGCGTAAATTTTCCCAGCGACCGCCCTGGAGAACGCCGTAGAGGTTCTGACGATAGCCGAGGTCGTCACGATGTTTGAGGTGCTCGCGAAGGCTGCGCTTAGCCCAACGTTCGGTACGTTTCATGGCTTCAATATTGTATTCGTAAGAGTCGGCGAGCGAGGTCAATTCATCAAAAGCCATATGGATGTCGGCGCCAATCTGACATTGGATGCGCATAGACTCTTCGGGACCGATGAAATCGGGTTGGCCGTCGAAAGGGTCTATAAAGCTAACGCCTTTTTCGGAAACATGAGCGAGGCGTTCTTTGTGCGCGGTGTTGGTGACGCCGCGCTCTTTTTCCATAGAGACAACTTTGCCGAGCCCGGAACCAAGCGACATGACTTGGAAACCACCCGAATCAGTAAAAGTTGGGCCGAGCCAAGGGTCGGCGGCGAGGCCATCAGGACGTAAATGCGGAACAGTTGCTTCTTGTTGGCTTGTTGGCTGCCAGTTGGCGAGGCCGCCTTGGGCGGCGATGTTGGCGGATTCACGGCGTAGGTGATAGCCGTTAGAGAGCATGGCCTGGGCGTGGGCGGAACGCAGGTCGGAAGCGGAAAGAAAGCGGACGTAACCATGCGTACCGACGGCGATGAAGGCGGGAGTTTTAATTTCGCCGTGGGCGGTCTTGATGATACCGGCGCGACCGAGGCCGTTAGAGAGAACTTTTTCGACGATAAATTCCATATATTATATAGTATAGCATAAAATTACGATATTTGCGCAATGAGTATAGCAGTTGTCAAGAAAACCGCCCTCATTGAGGGCGGTCGGAAAGAGCGATCTCGGCGGCGCGAGCGGCTTTGAGACAGCGATGAAGGTAACGATTGAGGCAAAAAGTGACGGGTATAAGGAGAGTTTCGACGATGAGTGCGGAAAGACAGGAGGTGACGGCTTGGTAGGCGAGAGCAGAGGGGCTCGATTGACGTCCGGCGAAAGCGAGAATGGTAAAGAGACCAGAATCGGGGAGATGAGCAACGAAACTGGAGACCCAAGCGCGGATGATAAGGCCGTATCGACCGGTCGTATAAGGTCGAAGCCAGTCGTAGACGCGATTATTGACACGAGAGCTGACGAGTATGGCGACGATGCTGGCGATAAAAATACGACTTGAGAGACCGAGCGTGGCGACGGCGTTGATTTGGTCGGAGCTAGCGGCGGGGGAAAGGTGCGCAGTGAATTGAAGCATGAAGAAACAAGCGAGGCTAATGACGCAGCACCAGAGGATGACGCGATTGGCATAGCGACGGTAAAACTGTTCGACGAGGACGTCGGTTATGACATAGGTGAGAGGGAAGAGAAGGAAGCCGCCGTCGAGGACGAGCGGGCCGATTTGCCAGATGGTAACGGCGCAGATATTTGACATGCACATAGTACAACCGAGGATGGCGCAGAGGATAGCGAGATAGTTGGCGGCGAGGCGGGTGCTGGGAGTGGGAAAAATGTCGATATAATCGGCGTCTACGACGGAGGTTTTGGCAGTTTCGGGGGTAGCGGTGGTACTGCTTGGCGCAATGTCTGTGGCGATGTCTGTCGAGCTGAACTTGGCCCGGAGGGAGGAAGACGGTTGAGAAGACATAAGCAGAGTTCCTTTCATCAGAATGATAAAGTGCAGCGTGAGATGTGAGATGCATTTTTTGACATCCCAAACTAGACCTAGGGGAGGCCTTGTGATGATTTTAGCACAGATCGTGTAAAAAGTCAAGAGGGGAAAGATTGGAAAAAGTGGCACTCGAATCTTGACAGTGCTAAAATGACGCATTAGAATAGTAAAATGGTTAAATTATTTAAATATCTTAAACCTTATCTTTGGCAGATTGTGATTTTGTTGTTCGCGGTGGCGGTGCAGGTTTGGTCGGCTTTACAATTGCCGGCACTAATGGCTCAAATTGTGAATGATGGTATTGTGGTGGGGGATCTGGGATTTATCTGGGGTGCGGGAGCGAAGATGATGCTGTTTGCGGTGGTCGCGGCGACGGGCGGGGCGGTGGCGAATTTGATGTCCTCGATCGTAGGGGCGGGGTTTGCGCGAGATTTGCGGAACAGAGTGTTTCGACAGGTGCTCAGTTTGTCGGTGACGGATATGAAGGAGTTTTCGACGGCGTCGTTGATTACGCGGACGACGAACGACATTTCGCAGGTTCAGCAGGCGGCGACGATGTGTATGACGATGCTAGTGCGGGCGCCAATGACGGCGGTACTGGCGATTATTCAGGCGGTGATTACGGCGCCAGACATGACATGGATTATTGCACTGTCGGTGGGGATCTTATTAGCGCTGGTGATAATGATTTTGGCAATCGTGATGCCGAAGTTCAAGATTTTTCAGCAGTTGATTGATAAAATTACACTTTTGACGCGGGAGAACTTGACAGGGCTGAGGGTGATACGGGCGTTTAATAATGAGAAACTAGAACGAAAAAAGTTTGATCGGGCGAATACGGAATTGACAGATTTGGCGATTTGGGTGAATAAAGTGATGTCACTACAAAATCCGTTGATCAATTTGGTGTTTAACGGGACAACGTTGCTCTGTATTTGGGTTGGGGTCTCATTGATATCGAAAGATGTGGCGTATTTAGGGAATATGATGGCCTTCATGCAGTATGCGGTACAGGTGATTATGTCGTTCTTATTCCTCACAATGCTATTTATCGTATTGCCGAGGGCGAGCGTGTCGGCGAAACGTATTAATGAAGTGTTGGATACAAAGTCGAAGATTGAATGGCGCGAAAAGACGGCAGGAAAGCCGGATTTGAGACCGTCGGTGGAGTTTGAGCATGTGGGGTTTGCATATGCGAAGGCAGAGGAAAAGGTACTTGAAGACGTGTCGTTTGTGGCGAAGGCGGGGGAGACGACGGCGTTCATCGGTTCGACAGGCTCAGGGAAATCAACTTTGATTAACTTAGTGCCGAGATTCTATGAAGCAACAGAGGGCACAGTGCGGATTAATGGAATTGACATCCGTGAATATGGACAGGAGGATTTGATGCGGCGGATCGGGTATGTGCCGCAGAAGGGAATTTTGTTTGCGGGGACGGTGGCGTCGAACATTAAATTTGGGGCGCCGGAAATTACGGATGAAGAGATGCGGAAAGCAGCACGCATTGCGCAGGCGGAAGAATTTATTGAAAAATTGGATAAGAGGTACGATGCGCACATTGCGCAAGGGGGAACGAACGTATCGGGTGGACAGAAACAGCGACTTTCGATTGCGCGAGCGGTAGCGAAGAATCCAGATATTTACATTTTTGACGATTCGTTCTCAGCATTGGATATGAAAACAGACGCTAAATTGCGGGCAGATCTGAGGCCGGTGACGAAGGGGGCGGTGACATTGATTGTGGCGCAGAGAATTAGCACGATTAAAGATGCGGAGCAGATTGTGGTTTTGAACAATGGAAAAGTGACGGGGAAAGGAACGCATAAGGATTTACTGAAAGATTGTGAGGTCTACCGCGAGATTGCGAAGTCACAGCTGTCGGAAGAAGAATTCAAGAGGGAATTAGAAGGCGCACGGGTAGACACGAAAAGCGTAGAAAAGGAGATGAGGAATGCCTAGGATGATGGAGGCGGCAGCAAGGCCGAAGGATTTTAAGAAAGTTTTGCGGATTTTTTTGAAGGACCTAAAGGCATGGCGAGTTTTGATTGTATTGTCGATGGTGCTGACGGTAATTTCGGTAGTATTAAGCTTGTTCGGACCGATGCTTTTGGGGCAGATTACGACGGAGGCGGTGACGAGCTTTACGACGACGGGCGAAATTGCTTGGAGCGTGATTGTGACGCTGATCGTGGAACTGGCGGTGCTATATGTCGCCTCGGCGATTTTGAATTATATTCAGGGGGTGATTTTGTCGATCGCGACGGAACGGTACGGGAAGTATTTGCGTGATCAGATCATCGAAAAGATTGCAAGATTGCCGATTTCATATTTTGACAAACATCAGTTTGGCGATACGCTTAGTCGGATGAGTAACGATGTTGATGCGGTGACGGGATCGCTCGCGCGGATTTTGTCGGAGGTTTTGTCGGATATTGTGACGATCGTGGGAATTTTTGTGATGATGCTGGTGATTTCGGTGCCGCTGGCTTTGGTAGCGCTCGTGACGGTGCCCTTGTCGCTACTTTCGATTAGTCGGTTGGCAAAGAAAGCACAGAAATTGTTCCGAGTAAACCGGACGACGCTGGGCGAGCTGAATAATGCGATTGAAGAGGATTATGCCGGGCAGTCGATCATTAAAGCGAATTCGCATGAACAGATTTCGATTGAGAAATTTGAACGGACGAACCAAAGATTTTTCGAGTCGGGATGGAAAGCGCAATTTTTCTCGGCGTTGGCTTTTCCGATTATTCACGTTTTAACAAATTTAAGCTATGCGGTTATCTGTGTGCTGGGTGGAGATATGGTAATCAAGGGGAAATTGGCGATTGGTCAGATTCAGGCGTTCATCCAATACGTGAGTCAGTTTAATCAGCCAATTCAGGGTGTTTCGCAGATTACTTCAAACATTCAGTCAACAATGGCGGCGGCGGAGCGAGTATTCAATTTTCTGGAAGAGCCAGAGGAATCACCAGATCCGGAACCGGCGCTAACGATCGAGAAAGTAAAAGGCGCGGTTGAGTTTAATCACATTAATTTTGCTTATGATCCAGAAAAACCAATCATTAAGGATTTTTCGGTGAAAATTGAGCCAGGGATGAAAGTGGCGATCGTGGGGCCGACGGGGGCGGGAAAGACGACGATTATTAATCTTTTGATGAGATTTTATGATCCGGTGTCGGGATATATTGCGATTGATGGGGTACCGACGCGGGAGATGAAGCGGGCAGACGTCAGAAAATTATTCGGCATGGTATTGCAAGATACATGGCTGTTTTCGGGGACGATTGAGGAAAATCTAAAATATGGGCGAACTGAGTCGACGCACGAAGAGATTTTGCGGGCGACGAAAGCGAGCAGTATTCATCATTTTATCGAATCGTTGCCAAAAGGATATAAAACGGAGATTTCGGAAGATTCGGATAATATTTCGGCGGGTGAGAAGCAGTTATTAACGATCGCAAGGGCGATGGTGGCGAATCCGCCAATGATGATTCTAGATGAGGCGACGTCGAACGTCGATACGCGCACGGAACAACTGATTCAAGACGCTTTTACGAAATTGACGCAGGGAAGAACATCGTTTATTATTGCGCATAGATTGTCGACAATTCGGAATTCGGATTTAATTCTAGTGATGAAAGATGGAGAGATCGTCGAACAAGGGAAGCATGATGAACTTTTGGTGCAGGACGGGTTTTATGCAGAGCTGTATAATTCGCAGTTTGCGGACAGTTAGTTTTTCTAGCAAAATATCTATCATATTATATCTACCTACTAGAGGATACTACTACTGAGTGAGGCAGCGAAGGGAGACGGCAGTGCGCCTCCAACCGCTACTTGGTATGAAGGCTTGTTCATATTCTGGTACGATATATAAATCTACATTGGATTGGTTCGGGCTGACTGATGCTCGTGCACCCCATAAGCCTGTAGTCTGGGCAGAAAAGGGCGTATCATTTTGAATGTTGATAGTGCCGCTCGGTAGTGGGATGTAAAAGGGTTGAAGCAGGATACTGTAATCGATGTCATCGTTCATCCAAGCCATGGGTCCGTGTGCTGTCTCAGATATTTTTGGCCAACCATAGGCGAGGAGGAGTCCCTGTGCAGCTTTCTCTGTATACCATTCATTAACACCTTCTGCTTTACTTCCACCGCTTGGTAGTTGCCAGTGCTTAGGACAGATGGAGGCAATGGAAAAGCCCCCTTGAGGGGGGGCTTGGTGCCACATGCGGTGGCGAAATATACTTGTGCGTTTGAAATAATGGCTTAGAGGGGTTCGTGCGGACGAAATTCGATTTACGGGTCAGGAGTCGGGGTGGGGATGCGACCAATGTTGATGCCGTCTTTTGCGGTGTCAACGTACTCGCACTCGCCAGAGCGGAGATGCCCCGTCACGGGAGCGGTGATAACCGGTTTATCTACCGGGGAAAGGCCGGGGGAAACGATAACCTCGCCCGTAGCAATGTTGACTATGGCGCACGGTGTGGGGGTATTTCTCCCCGGGACGCTTCTCCCCCGGATGCCAGAGGTGTTACCCGGCGTGACGAGCCTGCCGAGAACGGTAATCTCGGAGCCAGACTCGGGTATAATAAGTATCGGCGTATAGATCTCCAGGAACGTGCTAACGCTCTTGGAATCGTCCGATACTGACGCTCCGAGGTCATGGCTGCTCGTCCTCACGCCCACGATCACGGCGATCGCCAGCATGACGATCAGCGCGATACTCTGAGCCTTGGACAGGGATAGGATTGCCAGGTTGATGTTGTTCCGGTTCTTCATAAGAGAACCCTCCTTTTAAGCGGGGCACGGCACACACAAAAGCCGTTGCCCTAGAATACATGGTTCATATCCGATATTATACTGTCAGATACACCCCAATACCTCTATTGTAGCACACATAGCCAAAAAAGTCAATAGTTTTTATGGTTATTTTACAAAAAAGCTATAAAATATCTAAAACAGTAAACAATGAAATGACCTAAGGCGAGGATTAGGGGTCGAAAGGTACTTTTCGAGAAAGAGAAAATTTCGAGGTTGTGAAAGGGGAGGGAATGTGCTATACTGGAGTTATGGGGTATTAGCTCAGTTGGCTAGAGCGCTTCAATGGCATTGAAGAGGTCA
>CAYXZG010000019.1:0-15350 GCA_964469535.1 uncultured Candidatus Saccharibacteria bacterium | reverse complement strand
AACTCCACACTCTACAAAGACCGGTTTTCCTCGCAGTTACCGGTCTTTTTTGATGTTGAAATCTGATGAATTGCTATCGAAAAATGATAAAGATTAAAAGCTTTGATCAAGGTGCAAATAGGGAATGACTAGGGGAGGACTGTCAAATCGTGTTGTTTAGATAACAACAGCGGCGGCTTTTTATTGCGAAAACTACCTTATATCTAAGAAACATAGGCATAAGAAGAATAGTATATGTTGTAAAAAATACATAGGTATTTCTCGGATATTTTATAGAGGTCATAGTGGTTTTTGTTGTAATAATTACAACATATTTTCAAGAAAAAGTATTGAAATTTTGACATGAGCGTGATAAGATAGGGACAGTCCAAGAAAAAACATAAACAGGACAAACAAAAATGCAACTTAAAAAGCCAAAGTAGAAGACGGTTGCTTCCGCATGCGAAAAGGTAATTTCTAGCCATAAATTACACTTTCTAGGAGTTACCTAAAGCTTGCGGAAATAACCGTTGAGGTGATTCGCTGGGTTGCCTTATGATGTAAGACATGAGGCGCACGTTGTTTTGAAAACATTGTAGCAATGGTCTTGTTGTGCGACATTAAAAAATGGAGCTTGCATTCATAGTTTAATCGTTCGAGAAGGATGAAAGCTACGAGAGTTGTGGAGAAAAAGGCAAAGCGGGAATTAAGAAGCCAAAAGCAAAGTTCCTGGTTTGCGTGTAAGACAACGAAATAAGATCGAGAGATCGTGGAGGATCACCGTAAGATGAGTGTTAGCGAGGTAAAAATTGCTAATGCTTGAACGGTTTCGCATCCCTATAAATATCTACGAGCGGTATCTGAATGGCGACTGTCATTTCGAGATAACGCCCGCGGATATGGGGTAGAGGACCGTAAGTAAAACGCTAAACGATAGTTTGTTGGTACATTGAAATAGACAATAAGCAGATTATCGGGAGGCGCGACCGATGCCCCACGAAAGTGGAGCGGTCAATTACAGGGAATGGGCGGAGTTGTGGCCCAAAGTAACAATGTTTTATACGCCAGATAACTTACCCATTTCCTCCTAGATTCTAGTCTGTAGCGCCACGAAGTGCTAGGTAGGGCTGGGAACTAGGGGACAACGGAAGTTGCCACGATGTAACTAAAGTTGTTGTGCTTGAACGAAAGTATAAGAATGTCAGCCTTATGTTTGTATACTATCGTTTGAGAATAATCTTAACGTTTGTATAGAAAACGTGAATCTTGTAGAATTAGAGGTGTATAGATAAGACAGAAAGTGATGAATGTCGCTTAGCGTCAGTGTTTTTCAGTGTCATAGTTAAACTGGGGAACATGAGAACATGGCGACTTGTTGTATGATATAATGAGGTTATGCCTAAACATCTGATTCCAGTTCTGAGTTTGCTAGCGGCGGTAGTTTTGTTGTTCATGATGAATTTTACAACCCCTGCGGACGTGGGTCCGTTAGGGGTTTTGCTGTTTTTTATAGCATTTTATGTTCTGATGTTTGGAGTTGCGCTGTGTCTGGTGAAAATTTTGACAAGATTAAGCGGAAAACATATTAGTAAGAAGACATATATTTATGGAGCTGTGATTGCGTTTGGGCCGATTATGCTAATGCTTGCGCAGTCTTTGGGTTCGATGAGTGTGGTGACGGTAGGATTGACGATGGCATTTGTTTTGTTGGGATGTTTTTTGGTGAGCAAGAGAATGTAAGAGGATGTCTGAGGATGTCTGAGGATGCCATCGGGCGTTAGGGGACGAGAAAAATGAATAAAAAATGTGTGCGTTTTCCGATATTGCTTATGGAAATATGATATAATAAGCCTATGAATAGTCAGGGTACAGGGAAGGTGAGCGCGCGGGCGATGACGGAGGAGATCGAGCGCGCGACGAATGCGGTTAGTAGCGAAACCAATGGGGCGACGGTTGGGGACGCGAAGAATTTGGGACAAGTGGTACTGAGCCTTGATAATGTGCAGGCTGGAATTGATGGGGATAGGGTGATTGGAGTAGGCGTAACGAGCGGAACGGACGCGGGGATGGAGCGGTCTCAGAGGGATGGGGGAAATGAAGGTGTCGGTGATGTTAGAGAAGGGATTTTTAGCAGTCCGAATCATGGAGTGCTAGATACAGAGCGGATAGCGAATTTAGGGTCGATAGGTATAGGGGCTGCGAGGAGAGGAGAAGGGGATCCCACTGCGGAGCTGGAACGGGATTTGCAAGAGGAACAGAAGCCAGAGGAATTCGTGGGGGTAGAGACGAATCGGCAAGTTGAAGAGAGATTGCAAGAGGATTTAGAGGATGCTCAGAATGAAGCCGGTGCGGGATTGAGTTTTGAAAATAGGGTGGCAGCGGCAAATCAGGAGGAAGTGGCGAGGGCGTTTGTGCCAGAGGTCGATGCAATTTTGAAGAAGGGTAACTTCGTGGTCGATGAGCTGGTGCGAGCGCAAAGAGAAGGTAGCCGAGCGATGCTTAGGACGTTCGGGCGTGCTTTGGGAGATAGAAACTAGAATGCCAGACTTCATTGTGTCGTTGGTTGTCGTTATTGGGGCGATGATTTTGGCTGTGGCAATTGCGCTGACGGTTTATTTGCGTAAGCAACGAAGAACGAAGGACTACGAGCGTGGTTTAAAAATGGTGCCAATGTTGATCCATTTGCCGCCGTCAACAGATGATATTCAGGCGAGTGGGCGAGATGAACGCGATGTAACGAACGAGGCGTTGAGCCAGGCGCAGGTGATGTATACGATGATCGCGTCTACGCTTTCAAAAGGCTTCAAAAGTAAGGTGTTTGGACAGAGGCATATTTCTTTTGAGGTGGTGGCGGTGGACGGATTGATTAAATATTATGTGGTGGTGCCGGCGGTCATTTCAGAGACAGTGAAGCAGGCAGTGCTTTCGGCGTATCCTTCGGCGAGGCTAGAGGAGATTGAGCCGGATAGTATTTTTGCGAAAGATGTGAGAGTGGATCAGATCGCGGGGGGCGAGATGGCGTTAAAGAAGGAATTTGTCTATCCGATCAATACGTATGAGGACATACCGCGCGATGCTAGCTTAGCAATTTTGAATGCAATGTCGGTGACGAGGCAAGGTGAGGGTCTTGCACTGCAACTTCTGTTTCGTCCGACTAATGGTGAGTGGACAAAAGAATCGGAAGAGCGAGTAAAAAGCATCAAGAAGGGGAATAAAAAATTTAAGGGTGGAACAAAAGTTTTGTACGAAACTTCGCTTTTGGTTAAAGATTTTGCTCAGGCCTTTTGGCATCCGCCCGATGAACATCCAGAAGATAACGACAAGCCCGATGAGCTGTCAAATTTACAACAAGAAGAGATTGCGGCGATAGAGAAGAAGACGAAGTATCCGGGATTTGAGACGATGATTCGGCTGGTCGCAAGCGCAAAGGAAAAGTCGCGGTCGGAAGCGATGTTGACTAGCTTAATAGCAGCATTTTCGCAGTTTGAGTCGCAAAGTTTTAATGGTTTGAAGTATGAGGCGAGAAAAGATTCGAAAAAGTTAGCGGTAGATTATGTGTTCAGAATTTTCCCGCAAAAAGAGCGAACAAATATTTTAAATAGTATTGAACTTGCTTCGATCTTCCATTTGCCGGCGCAAAATGCGATTCCGACTTCACAGGTGGAGCGGCAGGCGACAAAACAAGTAGATGGTCCGGCGAAGTTGGTGAAAGAGGGGGTGCTCCTGGGGCAAAATGAGTTCCGAGGCGTGAAAAAGGATATAAGATTATCTGATAACGATAGACGACGACATACATATGTGATCGGTGCAACTGGTATGGGTAAGTCGGTACTCTTGACAAATATTGCATATCAGGATATGGTGGCGGGAAGAGGGTTCGCTTTTATTGATCCGCATGGTGATGCAGCAGAGCTGCTGATGAGTAAAGTGCCGGCAGATCGGATAGACGATGTAGTGTATTTCGACCCGGCAGATATGGAACATCCGGTAGGAATGAATATGTTTGAATTCACTTCGGAAGACCAGAAAGATTTCATCGTACAGGAGGGGATTTCGATGTTGACGGGCCTATTCGACCCGAATGGGCAGGGATATTTCGGGCCGCGGGGTCAGCATATGTTCAGGAATGCGGCGCTGCTCCTGATGTCGGACCCGAATGGGGCAACATTTATTGATATTCCGCAATGCTTTACAGATCCAGAATTTGTGAAAAGTAAGTTGAAATATGTGACAGATAAGGCAGTTTATGACTATTGGACGAAGGAATTTCCAGCGAGCCAGAAGTCGAACGATGCGGGCGAAGTGATCACATGGTTTACTTCAAAATGGGGGCCGTTCCTCAGTAATACGACTATGAGGAATATTTTGGGACAGACCAAGAGCGGTTTTAACATTCGTGAGATTATGGACAGCAAGAAAATTTTCTTGGTGAATCTGTCAAAAGGTAAATTGGGTGATATAAATAGCAACTTGCTCGGTATGATTCTGGTGATGAAATTCCAGCAGGCGGCAATGAGCCGGGCAGACATACCAGAGGAAGAGCGAAAGGACTTTTGCCTATTTGTGGATGAGTTCCAGAACTTTGCGACGGAGAGTTTTGAGTCGATTCTGTCGGAAGCGAGGAAATATCGATTGAATTTGATTCTGGCAAACCAGTTTATGACGCAATTGACGGATAAGATCAGGGAAGCGATTCTCGGGAACTGTGGCACGATTATGGCGGGACGGTTGGGGGTGACGGATGCAGAATTGATGGAGAAAGCATTTTCGCCGGTTTTTAACGCGGAGGATTTACATAAGCAGGGGAATTACCAAGCGATTGCGACGGTAATGATGTATAATCTGCCGACGTCGCCGTTTACGATGAGTCTGTTGCCGCCGATGGGGGAGGCGAATCCGGAATTGTTTGAAAAGATGCGGGAGTATTCGGCGGCGAAGTATGCAAAGACGCGAGCGCAGGTCGAAAAAGAAATTCAAGCGAGGTGGAAAGCGGAAGAAAAAGCGGCAAAGGGGGCAGAAAATTCGGAAAATACCGGGCCGATTGGAAAATTAGAACAAGTGCAGACGGTAGATGAGAAGGAAAGCTTTTTAGAGGCCTGGAAGCATAAGAAAGAAAAAATGGGCGTTAGGGAGGCGGAGAATGTTCGAACGGCGCCAGAATTAGTTCGTAGGAAGCCATTAGAGGCTCAGGATTGGCTCGAAACAAGCAAAAGCGATATGGACCAAGGTATGGACGAAGAAGCGCTCAAAACGGCTCCTGTGGGCTTAGAAGGGCATAAAACGTTGGGTGATGATGGCGGCAACCGCGATAATGTTTCAAGCGTGAGCGGAAATGATACTGAGGCTGTTTCAAGTTTGAGCGGAAAAAATGAGGAAGTAATTTCAAGCGTAAACGAGAAAGGGGAGGAGAGTGTTGAAGAGAGCGGCGAAATGGTTTTCAAGGTGAAGCGGAAATAGGGTGGCGGAATGGGACAGATAGAAAGAGTTTCGGCAGAGATGGAAGAAAAAGCGCGAGCGATGTTGAAGGCAGACAATGCTAGGGCGAAAGCGGAAGCGGACAAGACAAAGAATCGAAGGAGGGTGTTGTTGGTAGTGGTAGTGCTTGTGGCGATTTTGCTGGTCGTGTTGGGTGTGATAGCGACTGGGGCGATAGAAGGAATGAGGGGTAAGATTGATGGCGGGAACGGTAGTGCGCGAGAGGGATTTGGGCTGTTTGGCTCTAGTGAAACAGCTGCTTTATCTTAAAAGAGAATTTTACGCAAGAACCTTCTGGAGGGTGACCGGTTTGGCCGCCTTTTTATGGGTGAAAATTGTTATGCTTAAATTGTTATGCTTGCGGACGGGGGATTTTCTGGTAGAATAGGCTGGTAACTTTGGACAAGGGGCGGGGTTGGCAAGGATTAGTACTTTAACCCCAGAGAAAAAGGAGGATTTTGATGCAACGGATGGACTCGAACTGGAAGTGGTCGGAATGTCTGGCGGCGATGACGATAGTGGTATTTCTGATAGCAATGTTCATAGCTGGTTGGCAGTATGGACATGCGAGTGCTAGAGATGAATCTAAGGCGCAGCTGACAGAGATGGAAGAGGTGATTGCGGAGCAAGCTCAGGAACTTAACGCGGTAGACGGATTAGACGAAAACGGCGTCAGACTGGATCGGATGCGCGAATTTTATGGCGGGCATGAACCGGATATGTTACCGAAAGTTAAAGATGATGCGGAATTTAAAGAATATTGTCAAGAGAATCTGCCAGAGGCGGTCTATCCGTCGACGGAATGGACGGTGGATGGAATAATCGCTTCGTGGTTGGAGCAGCCGGAAATTTGGGGCTGTTTCACGGATGATTATTACATGACGGAGCATTATTTGACCTGGACGCCGGACTATAAGTATTGCTTTATCCTGGACGCGGATCGGCCGATTGTGCTGATAGATGAGGCATCGGGGAAGCATAAAGAACTGGAGTCGGGCTGGCTGATCATTAACGGTGTACGTGCAAAAATGTTGGATACGAAGACCTATGAAGTAGACGATCCTTATGAGCTGGTGCGACAGTATCAAGCGGGGGAATGGGATGGAAGTCTGCGGAGGTCGTCGGATGGAGCAACAGAGGTCGATGTTGACCGTTGGTACGGTACGTTAAACTATACTTTTAAAGCGTGGCGGTATGACGAAACGACGGACCCGGAAAATTTAGCATATACGGGTTTCGAGTGCCAGCCGTGGTGGAAGAAGGAAGGTTTAGCGCCGGAGCTGGCGATGCATTTGAGTACGAAAGAACGTGCGCCTCTGATTTGGCAGGAAGGCTCGACGCACGCTATGGCTTGGCTGGACTTAGGGATCTACGTCGATGCGCCGATTGGTCGCTATGACACGAAAATTGTACTGTCGACGGCTTATTGCGATGATGGAACATTTTTCGTGACGAAGAATGGTGTAGAGCTGATGAGGCGGGGCGAGCCAGTAAGCGAGAAGTGGGAATACGAGTTAGAGAAGGACGAATATAGTCTCTTGATGCGGTTTAGCGAGCCGAGCGCGGAATATGCGGCAGATATGGCGTATTTGTATGACGAAAGAGAGCATAAGATGTTCGCCTTGAGACCGAACGGGGAGATGACGCCGGCGTTAGACTGTGTGGTGGACGCTGATTTGAGGTTCAGAAACTATTGGGGCTGGCGATTTGGTCAGGAGAGGAGCTCGGGCACGGAATTAGTGTGTTTCTCGGGGTCGGGCCATTATTTTAGCACTAAACTGCCGTTAGTGCTAGCAACGAATGTCATCGAGGTGGACTTTTCGGAGTTACCGCTATTCACGAAGTCGAACGGGACGTATGTTGTGGTCAGCGACCGCGAGAGTGATGATCGGTATAAGACGGTCTATCTCGGTAAGGAGTCGATGGAGTACTATAAGGGGCAGCTTGAGGTGCTGAAAAACGCGCAATATGTGCTCTAAAGAAGATTGATCTGGGGAATGCCCTGGCCTTTGGCCGGGGCATTTTCATATCTGAAAGGTCAGACCGAGGGATGAGACTGGTGGATAAGAGGAAGGAATTTATTAGCACTTAATGACGGCGAGTGCTAAATGAGTCATGCTGTACAAATGGTGCCTTTTGTATGGACAATGTATGGCGTTTGTCGGACAAAATATTTGTGTTTGAAACGATGGTTTGGTATAATGAATGCAAGAGAGGGCAAAAAATGAAAGACACAATCAGAGATACAGTCAAAGAGGTAGAAGAGGCGGTAGAGGAGTTAGAACAGGAAACTGGCTCAGCAAAGATTACGTTTCGGACGAACCGAGAGCTGAAAAAGAAGGCCGAACAGGTGTTCGGGGCGATGGGGCTCACAATGAGCGGAGCGATCAATGTGTTTTTGGCGCAGTGTGTGCGAGAACAGAGGCTGCCGTTTCAACCAGGAGCGACTTCGGAAGAGATTGAAGAGAATGATTTTGATGCGATGCTGGACAACGCGGATATGGTATTGGGGAATGCGGGTATTCTAAAAAGGCGGCCAAAATACGACGATTTTAGAGAATAGACTTGATTTTTAAGATACTTTCGGCTAGAATATAGGGGTAAGATAAGCAGAGGTATGTCGAATGGCCGCAAAACAAACAAGCGATGGGCAAGAGTATGATAGTTCACAGATCCAGGTTCTAGAGGGGTTGGAGCATGTGCGGATTCGTCCGGGCATGTATATTGGATCGACGGGGTTTGACGGGCTTCATCACCTCTTGAAAGAGATAGCGGACAACTCGATTGACGAGGCGATTGCTGGTTTTGCGACGAAAGTTGACATTACGATCTTGGCGGATGGGGGGATTAGGGTGGATGATAACGGACGAGGAATTCCGATTGATACGCATCCGAAGACTGGGAAATCGACGCTCGAGACGGTTTTGACGGTTTTGAACGCAGGCGGAAAGTTCGGGGGTGGCGGATATAAGGTGTCTTCGGGTTTGCACGGGGTGGGGTCGTCGGTGGTGAATGCGTTATCGACGAAGATGATCGCCGAAGTGCGGAAGAATGGAAAAGTGCATCATATCGAGTTTGAGCGGGGAAAGACGCTCGGGAAAGGACTGGAGGTCGTAGGGGAGAGTGATGGTACGGGAACTTCGGTGACGTTTTATCCGGATCCAACGATTTTTAAGGAAACGACCACCTTTGACTATAATTGGGTGTCAAATTATGCGCGACATCAAGCCTATTTGACAAAGGGTATTTTGATTACGGTGAAGGATGAGAGGACGGGGGCGAGGGAGTCGTTTTATTTCGAAGGGGGAATTCGGAGCTATGTGCGCAAGCTGAACGAGGGGAAAGAGGTGGTTTCGGATGATATTTTCTATGTAGAAAAGCAGGTAGAAGATTCGGAAATTGAGGTAGCTTTACAATATAACGATACATATTCGGAGACGATTAAGCCGTTTGCGAATAACGTTTTGACGCCGGAAGGGGGGATGCACGTCGTGGGGTTCAGGACGGGCATGAACAGGGTAATTAATGATTATGCGCGAAAAAATGGGCTGCTGAAGGAAAAAGAGCCGAATTTGACGGGGGATGACATTAAGGAGGGGTTGACGGCGGTGATTTTGGTGAAATTGCCGGATCCGCAGTTTGAGGGGCAGACGAAGAATAAGCTCGGAAATCCAGAGGTGAGGGGATATGTAGACCGGGTGATGACGGAGTACTTTGGGTATTATCTTGAGGAAAATCCGGCGGTTGCAAAGAAAATTATTAGTAAGGCGACCTTGGCGGCGCGGGCGAGGAAGGCGGCGCGGGCGGCGCGAGATAACGTGATTCGGAAGGGGGCGTTCGAGGGGCTGAATTTGCCGTCGAAGTTGGCGGACTGTTCGTCGAGAGATCGAAGCGAATGTGAGCTGTTCATCGTGGAGGGTAACTCGGCGGCAGGCTCAGCGAAAGAGGGGCGCAATCCGAAGATTCAGGCGATTTTGCCGCTTCGGGGTAAAGTGCTGAACACGGAACGGGCGAGGTTGGACAAAATGTTGGCGAATCAGGAGCTCGTGAGCTTGATCAAAGGGCTTGGAGTGGGGATTGGCGAGCAGTTTGACATAAATGGATTAAGATATCATAAAATTATTTTTATGACAGATGCTGATGTGGATGGTTTGCATATCGCGACGCTTTTGATGACATTTTTCTTTCGATACATGCCAGAAGTGATTAAGGCGGGGCACGTATATTTGGCGAAACCGCCACTGTTTGGCTTAATCAAAGGGACGGGATCGACAAGGAAGATTGATTATATGTATGATGAAGTGGCGCTGGAGAAGAGATTGACAGAGAAGATCGAAGAACGGAAGGCGGCGGGGACGAAGGTAGACGAGAGCCAAGAACGGTTCAAGCAGGCAGGGTATACAGCGCAGCAGCGGTTTAAGGGTCTTGGGGAGATGGATGCGAAGCAGCTTTGGGAGACGACGATGGACCCGGAAAATCGGATTCTGGTACAAGTTCATATTGATGATGCGGAGAAGGCGGATGCGGTATTTACGAAGTTGATGGGTGATCAAGTGGATCTGAGGAAGAATTTTATCCAGGCGGGAGCGGCGACGGTAAACTTGGATGAACTGGACTTTTAACGGGAGAATAAAATGGCAAAAGATGATGAACTCAAGAACATGAACATTCCGGAAGAGGATGACGGAGCAGAGTCGATCGAGGAGTCGAAAGAAGTAACGGTGGGGGGAGAAGAGGTTTCTGGAGAAGTTGTGCGGGGGATTGAACGGCGTGGCGTCGAGGGGACGATGGAGGAGTATTTTTTGAAGTACTCGATGTCGGTGATTATCGATCGGGCTTTGCCGGATGTGCGCGATGGCTTAAAGCCGGTGAATCGACGTATATTATATACGATGAATAAAAACGGGTGGAAAGCTCCACATGCGACAGTGAAATCTGCGCGTATTGTCGGCGACGTGATGGGTAAATATCATCCGCACGGTGATTCTTCGATTTATATGGCGATGGTGAACTTGGCGCAGCCATGGAAGATGCGCTATACCTTGATCGAGGGACAGGGGAACTTTGGCTCGATGGACGGGGATGAACCGGCAGCCTATCGCTATACTGAGGCAAGGATGGATAAAGTTGGGGCGGAACTTTTGACGGATATAGATAAGGAAACGGTAGATTTTCGAGATAACTTTGACGGTACAGAACAGGAACCGGTGGTCTTGCCAGCGGCTTTGCCGAATATCCTTTTGAATGGGCAGATGGGAATTGCGGTCGGCATGGCGACTAATATTCCGCCACATAACTTGTCAGAAGTGATTGATGCGACGGTGGCGCAGATTGACGATCCAGGGATTTCGTTGGATGGGCTAATGAAATATGTGAAGGGCCCGGATTTTCCGACTGGTGCGGAGGTGTATGGTGGGACACCAATGAAACAAGCTTATGCGACAGGTAAAGGTTCGGTCGTGATTCGGGCGGTGACGAATATCGAGGAACGAAAAAACGGGCGATATAGCATCGTGGTCACAGAAGTGCCGTATGGGATGAGCAAGGAAGGGTTCATCGAGAAGGTGCGGGAATTGGTTCTAAACAAGAAGCTTGATCATATTGCGGATGCGCGAGACGAAAGTGCACGAGGAAAAATTCGGATTGTCGTAGAGCTGAAGAAAGATGCATTTCCGAAGAAAATCTTGAACCAGCTATATAAGATGACTGGGCTTCAGACGACATTTCACTATAATATGCTGGCTCTGGTGGACGGGGTGCAGCCGAGGATTTTGGGGCTGAAAGAAATTTTGGCGGAATTTATCAAACATCGCCAAAGGGTGATTCGTCGACGGACGGAATATGACCTAAGGAAAGCGAAAGAACGTGCACATATTCTCGAAGGTTTGAAGATTGCGCTCGATAATATCGACGAAGTGATTAAGACAATTCGTGAGAGTTACGACGATGCAGATAAGAGATTGATGGAGCGGTTTGGGCTGAGCGAAATCCAAGCGGCGGCAATCCTCGCAATGCAGCTACGCCGGCTCCAAGGACTTGAACGTGATAAAATTGAGAATGAATTGAAAGAACTTTTGGCGCAGATTGCAGAGTATGAGAAGATTTTGGCGAGTGAGAGCGAGATCTTAAGGGTTGTAAAGGAAGAGCTTCTCGCGATGAAAGAAAAATATGGTGATGAGCGTAAGAGCAAGATCATTAATCATGAAATAGGAAAATTTTCTGAGGAAGAGCTGATTCCGGATGAGGAAAGCGTGATTCTTTTGACGACCGAAAACTACATGAAACGCGTACTCCAAGGGGATTTCAAACGCCAGAATAGGGGTGGAAAAGGCCGCAAAGGCATGACGACGAAGGAAGAAGATGTGATCGCGCAAATTGTGACAGCGAACTCGCATGATTATCTGTTGTTCTTTACGAATCAGGGGAGGATCTTCCGCTTGAAGGCATACGAAGTGCCGCAGGCGTCGATGACGGCGAAGGGAACAGCAGCGGTCAATTTGCTAAATATGCATCCGGACGAGAAGGTGACGGCGATTATTAAGCAAGGCGAAAATGTTGACGGGTATCTGTTTATGGCAACGAAGAAGGGGACGATTAAGAAAACGGCGATTAAGGAATATTTGAATATTCGTGCGAATGGATTAGTGACAATTAAGCTTGATGAGGGGGATGAGCTGAAATGGATACAGGAGACGACTGGGGATCATGATGTTGTGATTTCGACGTCGGCTGGACAGGCGATGCGCTTTAATGAAAAAGATGTGCGAGCGATGGGGCGATCGGCGCGTGGAGTGCGCGGGATTAGGCTGCGTCCGAAAGATGAAATTGTCGGGATGGATGTGATTAAGGATGAGGGGCAGAAGCTGATCGTGGTTTCGGCGAATGGTTATGGGAAGGCGACGGAAGCGAAGAATTTTCCAACTCATGCTCGGGGCGGCGTCGGAATTAAGGTTGCTGCGGTGACGGCAAAGACTGGACCGATCGTGGCGGTTCATACGCTGGACCCGGAAGCGGAAGAAGTAATTATGATGTCGACGAAGGGGCAGGCGATAAGGATTGCGGTCAAGGAGATTCCAACGCTGGGACGGGCGACGCAGGGAGTGAGGATCATGCGTTTGAATGAAGGGGATACCGTGGCTTCGATAGGAATTGTATTGCCAGATGAGGAAGAGTTGCCGCTCGAACAATAGTTAACGTATGTTAGTTAAATAATAATGAGATAAAAGTGCTGAGCAAGAGAATTGTTCAGTACTTTTTGTATGCTTAAAAAATGTATTCAAATTGATGAGCTGAACAGGGGCGAAGCGAAGAAAAATGCATTTTTAACGTGCTGATGCTTGTTATTTGTAGGAAAATTTTGTTACACTCACGCAATAAATAATTTTAATCGGGTAAAAACTATGAAAAAATTACCAATTTTATTATCAACGGTGGCGATTATGGTGGGTGGAAATGTGGTGGGGATATCAGACTATGTTGCAGCTAATAATGATACGGTGAGCGATGCGACTGGTTTAACAAAAATGCCGGCTAATTTGATTGATCCAAACGTGAGTCTCGAACATGTCAATATGAAGACGTCAAAGGCGGGGATTCGGGTATCGTGGAATGAAGACGAAATTATTTTTGATCGAATTGGGTTTTATACGCGGAATTATGAAGATGGTGTGACTGAGGAAGAGTTTGAAAAAGCGCTGACGTTGATGGAAAATACGTTAGAGTTTAAAAAGGTACCGTTCTATACGGCGTCGATTTGGCATGCACCGTCTTTGATGAATGGGGTGGCGGTTAATCTGTCGACAGTGACGAATTCAAAAAAGGAAAATTACCTAGAGACCAATAAAACAGATATTGTGTATTATATGTTTGAATATCGTGAAAAAGCGGGCGGAGGAACAAAAGTGAAAATTGGTAAGGTAGATTTTCGGGATTGTGTACATAGTAAAGAGTTTGAAGACTTGAGCGAGGAAGATGGGTTGTTTTGCGAACGATGGGAGGATGAAGAAAATGGGACGATTTATTATGCGCCAATAGGGACAGAACGGCGAACGGCAGCGCAAGTGAGCTGGGCGGAAGAGCGAGCGGGCATGTTGAATGAGAGATTAAAGGTGATTAAGGACAAAGTGGACGGATTAGAGTCCCTGAAGAAGGAAGGTGGGATCACGAAGGACCAGATCGAGGACGTTAGCGAGGAAATGAAAAACTTTTTGGAGGCTCTAGCAAAAGAGGAGGGCGTTGTTAGCGTGAAGAGTGATGCGGCGGCTTTAAAGGTGCGGATTGACAATCTAGGGAAGGAAGAGACTGTCGGTGGCGATGACGACAAAAAGACTGAAGGAGGGGATAAGACGGAGAATGGTGATGAGCCTGGAAAGAAGCCAGAAGGTAAACCTGAAGGTGGAGATGGTGACGAAACTGGGAAAACAGAAGAGGCCGGAGGTGATAAGACGCCGACAGGGGGAACTGGCGGCACAATGAAGCCAACTTTGCCGGTTTTAAAACCAAGCGAGGGGTCTGGCGGGGATGTGAATGGTAGTGGCGAAGATGGTGCTGGGAAAGATGGCGTAGAGAATACAGAAAACGACAAGATTGATGTGCCAAAGGCCCCGGAGGATTTTGTGTCGAGCAGGCCGACTGTAAACATTGATCAGGAGGTAGTGAAGAGTGATGTGGCGACTGGTAGTGACGTTGACGTGATAGATATTGCGAAAGCAGAGGCGGACAAGGTGGATACAATTGAGGATAAAAGCTCGGAGAAAGAGGCGGATGAAAAACGATTGACGACGCAAGTGACGGAGAAGGTTGGCGGTCATGATGCGGATGTCGAAGTGCCGAGCCTGGGGGCAGATAATCATGAAGATTGGGCATGGCTGATCTGGATATTGATTGGTGTTGGAGCGCTGGGGGTAGGCGGATGGTGGGTACGACGGGCATTTTTTGCCAAGAATGATTAGATACAGGTCATGGACAAATAAAAGTAGTTATGCTACAATGTGAGTTATGAATGATAAGGGATGGTTAGCATTGGTAGCTTTTCTGGGTGGGTTTGTGATTGCGCAGACGTGGAAATTCTTTGAAGGGATGGTTCGTGGGCAAACTGGATCGATGAAATGGGGTTTTAAAACAGTGGTGGGGTACGCGATGCGGTCGGGTGGGATGCCTTCGGGACATTCAGCAAGTATGGCGGCTTTGACGGCTTGCTTGGGGTGCTTGTACGGTGTTGATTCGGGGATTTTTGCTTTAGCGATGGCTTGCACGATAGTCGTTGTGTACGATGCGATACATGTGCGATTTGCGGTAGGGGAACAGGGAAAGGCTTTAAATGGGCTGTTGCAGCAAAATGGCGAAAAAGGTCTGCCTATAGTGGAAGGGCATACGTTAATTCAGGCGGCGGTGGGAGTGATTTTGGGGGTTTTGGTGGGCTTGGCGGTGTATTTTATAGTGGGAAGATAGCTCGAAGATGAATATGCCTGAGGAATCCACCTCTGTAAACGTAAGAATTTTGTAAAAAAGTCCAAAAAAGTCCAAAAAAGTGCTTGACATTGTTTTTAAGGTGATATAAAATGAGGATATTCCGACAGGAACTGCGAGAATTAGTCTTTTATAGATATGGATGATTGCAGGGTTTTGCGGAGGAGATTATTAACAATTTAGTTGTGCAATTATGGTTTGCGAATATAATGTCGAAGAAATTTGACAGAATTCGTGAACTTATCATCGTCAGTCTTTTATTGAGAACTAAGGTTCGAATGACTTGGGGCTTGTGGAAACTGTTAAAAGTTAGGGCAAGCCTGTGAATGACTAAGATTTTAATCTGAAAATTCACTTTCTGCTTTTTAGGCGGAAACTTTAATGGAGAGTTTGATCCTGGCTCAGGATGAATGCTGGCGGCGTGCCTA
>CAYXZG010000018.1:0-15603 GCA_964469535.1 uncultured Candidatus Saccharibacteria bacterium | reverse complement strand
AACAAAGTCGATCAAACCTTCTAACTTTATTGTTGTAATAAGTGTAGACGATGTAGAATCACTATGGTTGGACTGGGCCGAATGCTGGGTTTTCATACGGCACCGACGTATGGACAGATGGCACTATTCACTATGCTGGGAAGCAAACTCCGTTTTATCTACCATCCTATGGCAATGTACTCATAAAAGCTGGGCACATGGAGGACCCGAGCGGACGCAGAGGCATGCTCTGGAGCAGCACCCCAGCCACATATAACGGACGACCCACTGGCAATTTCATATGGGGAGAGACTTGGAATGGCAGCCGCAATCTAATATTCGTTGGAACACATTATGATCGAGAATTAGCTTACTCCCTTCGCTGCCTCACTCAGTAATAGTATCCTCTAGTAGGTAGATATAATATGATAGATATTTTGCTTACTTATGGGTTAGAACTTCCACGAGGCAGCGAAGAGCCCCACCACAAACTTCTCAGGTGCAAAACCGCCAACTATGCTATAATACAGATATGTCGCATTGTCATTGTGGTTTAGAGAAAACCCTCGAACGCTTTCATGCCAAACGTTTTGGTATTGTCGGCCTTGTCCTTATTATTGGGCATCTTTTGTTCCACGTCGCAGAATGCTTGGTTATTCCTGCGCTGATAGTCGTCTTTAGCCAAGGCAAATCGACCGCCACGGACGAATCCGTGACGACGAATTCGGCGCTCACCTCTGAAGTCGCTAAAACTGAAACTCCATCTGTGCCCGAAATGGGAGCTAAATCCCCTTGCTTGTCGAATATGCCGCAGACTCTTTTTTGCCCCAACGATCCGCGGTTCGATTTTCTGTGTGTCGCACAACTAGCCCTTCCGACATCTAGCCTACTCAATTGTCCGCGCTAGCTTTTTCTTCGGAGTGTTGCTACAAGATCTTTGTCTGCACGCGAAATGCGATAAGAATCTCGAATTTTCTGGATCGCTCTATTCTGAATAAAATCCATCAAGCGCCCACTTTCCAAAATTGCCAAAACCGGCTCACGAAATTGCGTAAATGCTTCCGCCACGAGCCATGCGCACGCCATTCCTACGTAATATTGTTCGGTCTGTGCCGTACAAACCGTTTCCAAGACGCCTGCTAGATAATCAATACGTAAAAAATGATCTAACATCATTACAATCATAAAACGACACTCAAACTCGTACGAAGAAGTACGATAATCTTGTAGAAACTTCCATACCTCGTCCAGATCTTTTTCTGAAATTTTCCAGCTCGCCGCGAAGGCATCACAAATCGCCCAGTTATAAATTTTCGGCACAAAGCCTCGTGCATATCTTAGTCGTTCGGTTAGCTCCATTTTTGCTGTTGCTATCACTAGTCCTTCGATTAGAGTTTCTTCGTAAAATTCATTCTTGGTCTCACTTAGAAAACGTCGAAAATCGCCCTTAGTGATTTGTTTTGCGAGCCGTCGCTGGATCGGCATGCGCACACCAATCAAATTTCCTGCGTTCGGGCATGTTTTCAAATGAAAATCCCGGTATCCGCGATCCTGATTCTGCTGGAGCGCCATCACTAGCTCGTCTCGTCTCATACGTGCATTATAGCATATCGCCAATCTTGATGTTTTATGTTCCAAGGTAAACTTCTTATGCTTGCGAAGATCTTCAAAGTCAACTATTATAATGGCGAGGAGTAAAATGCCGGTATCGCAAAACGCCCAAAATTTATACTATTACGAGATTTGTTTGCGTAGCGCAAGTCCTTCTTCGGAGCAGTGGCGCCGGTTGCTAAGTAAGCTCTCTTATCAATCTGGTATCTTCGGCCAGTACCGCATCTTTCTCACAATTCGTCATTCCGTTGTTCATTATTACTTAGAATCATCCGTTTTGATCCCAAATGATTTGCAGCTTACTGATTTTTTGCTGACGCCGCTTGAGCGACTACCTATTTCGCGTATCGATCATTACGAAACTGCGCATGGCGTCTTTGGCCTATCCGTACGGCGTTTACACGATTTTTCGGAGCTTTTACAAGTCCTCGCGAGGAAAGGTCTCCAGTTGGGTTATCTCGAATGTACCTTTTCGCATGCTCAGCTCACCTCCTCGCCGATTTACTATCTCATAGCCACAAAATTCGGAAAAACTTATTTTCAATCTCTAAAATTTTCTTCTGCCGAAAACTTATTAGCTATCGATTTCTCAAAAACACCAACTTACTCTTACAAAAAAATCCCCAAGTATCTTAAAATCGAAAAAGTCTTGCCATTATTATCGCCGTCGAGCGAGCGTTCAGTTTTATCAATCGATTCTTTTCCGTACACTGCACAGAAAACTCATCTTCCGTTAGATAGTTATGATTTTTCTAAGCATTCGCTCGTGTTGGGTGGCTCCGGTTCTGGTAAATCGAAATTTCTTGCTGCTCTGATTGACCAAATTTATCAAAATTACCCGACACAATATAAAATTGTTCTGATTGACCCGCATGATGCTTTAAAGGCTGAATTTGGCAATATTGTAGACCGTCGTATGATTAGTTTCCGCGATCCAGCGCACAGTATTGACCTTTTTGGCATCGAGTCGAAAGACATTAACGTCAGCGTGGAACTGCTACTGGAACTTTTCCGCTCCATCATGGGCAAAGACTATAATAGCCAGCTCGAGCGTGTTTTGCGCTACGCTAGCTATCTTTTGATCGCGGCGCAAGATTTTTCATTTGTTAGCCTGCGCCAGTTGCTTGTCGATACTGAATACCGCAATCATCTTGTTAGGCAAAACCAAGACCGCGTCCCGTCGAGCGTTTCGCGCTTTTTCCTAGCCGATTTTAATTCGCTGCGTACCGAATCGTACGCCGTTGCGATTGCTCCGCTTGTAGCTCTCATTGATGAGATCCAAATGGTGCCGTTTTTTAATACTTCTGCGACTTTACCGAGCTTGAGCGACCAGATTGATCGAAATTTTCTGACCGATTTTTCACTAAGTCGCCCGCATCTCGGCAGTAAAGTTACGCAGATGATCTCCGGGCTCTTGCTGCAACAACTTTTTCTTCTTGCTCAGCGCCAGACGCATCCTCAAAAACTGCTCATTATTATTGACGAGGTCGCGGTGATTGAAAGTCCGCTGCTTCCTCGCCTGCTCTCTGAACTGCGTAAATACAATGCAGCGATTATTTTAGCTGGGCAATATTTTGGCCAACTTGGTGCGAATCTGCGCGAAGCAATTTTTGCAAATACGGCGAATTACTACATTTTTCGTGTCTCAAAAAGTGACGCAAAATTATTAGCTCAAAACCTCGACTTCCAGCTTGCAAGTAGCACGAAGGATGAAGATCGTGAAAAAATGCTCAGTACGCTCAAGCATCGAGAATGTCTTTTACAAATTAGTCACCAAGATCAAATCCTCCCTGGCTGCAAGGGTATGACGCTCGAGTTCGCGCCACCTTTGGTTATTGAAGAGGATGATTTTGAGGAAAATTCCACTTTTCCGCTTTCGCCCGTGATAAAATCAGAAGAGAAAACCAAATTTAGTTTTTCGATCGACAACGCTATTAGCTCGAACGATATCAATAAGACCCTTAGCGCGCGTCGACCCGAAGAAAAGGATGCCTATGCTCGAACCGGAAGCTCTGACGCTAGCGAATAAAATTTTCCAAGCAGTATTTGATTGCGAGAATCCTTACACGCTCGCCGAGCTCAAAGAAAAATTCGCTTTTGATTTGACCTTACCGGTCGCTGTGAAGGATTTTGAAACTGGTGAACTAACTTATACTGCAGCGCCGAACGCCGACAAATTCATTACCTGCCAAAACGCTGAAGCGCGCGAGTGGCTACGTCCACGACGAACGGTCGCTGGTCTTCAAGAAGTCTTAGATGATTGGACGCAGCTTAATACGATGGTGACCGAACGCGTCTATCATAGCACGAACGTTCATGCCAGCGATCCAATTTATGATTCCGTCAATGTCTATGGCTCGACGAACTGCGGCCGGGGCAAAAACCTTATTTATTGCGACAACTCTTATAATTGTGATTCTTGCATCGCTTGCCTAAATAGCGGCGAGTTAAATTATTGCATCCGCGTTAATGATTCGAGCGCCTGTACGAATTCCTACGGCGTGATTTGCAGCGGCAAGATTACGAACTCGCTGTTCATTCAAGATGCCAATAATCTTCACGAATGTATGTTTTGTGCCCATATTGAGCAGCGCGAATATCATATCGCCAACATGCCTTTTGAAAAAGACGAGTATTTCTATATTAAATCACAAGTTGTGAAGTGGCTACTTTCAAAACCCGCATGATTTATTCCGTCGTCGTAAAACCCAACTCTAAGAAAGGCCCGCTTGTCGTCGAATCCGGCAGGGAACTAACCGTCTATCTCCGCGAGAAGCCGGTCGATGGCGCAGCAAATGCTGCTCTAGTGAAAATACTCGCTAAGTATTTTCGAGTTGCTCAGTCGTGTATAATAATAAAAGCTGGTGCGCGCAGTCATAAAAAGTTAATCGAAATTCTCTAAACCGTGCTATAATGAAGACAAATAGAGAGGTAAACTATCAAACTGCGTTTGTGCATGATGAAAGGGAGGCGACATGAAAATTAATACTATTTACATCGGTGGCTGGTTCCAGCGCACAATGCTACAACTGTCAGAAGTCTATGATTTTCTGCGCGATGGCACTTCTCAAATGCGCCTAAATAAGCACAAACTTCTCGAACTACGTGACGCTCTTCATATTGGTAGTATCGAATACGGTGTTGCTGGGGAAGAATACGTTTCTTTTGTGACGAGTGAAGCCATTCGCGTAAAAATTTTTGAAGATGGGCTAATTATCGTCAGTAGCGATCAAGTTAGCGAAGAGACTATGTTCGCCGATGTTGAGCGCTTGAAAGGTTATTATGAAAACCAACTTTCTCCCGCGATTAACTATCTTTTCAGCTTAGGCGCACCCGTTCCGAAAGAGCTTGCCGGTATTGAGAATATCTACCCGTATTTCGTTGTCTGCGATAATGCGAAGCGCGAAGAAATCGCCGAACTCTTATCGCGCACTGAGCGCCAAAAATATTTTGAATTCGACAACAAAAATTACAGCGTTCTTCGTGGCGATAAATATTATTTCATTAACAATAAGAAAACCTCCACTGCGAATATCGAACGCTATGTCGAAGAGCAAGTTTTTATCCGCGAGTTTAAAGGTCAGCTTCATCGCTATCTCAACCTCCATCGCATCATTTGGGAAAAGATTGACGCCGTCAAAGATCGCGCCAAGGTTAAAGGTAAAGATGTCATTAAGTTCTCCTCCAAACTCGAAAGTTATGCGAAAACTGTTACGCTGATCGATGGCCGTATTCGTCAAATGTCGACTTACATCTCTACGCGCGAGCGGATTGCGAAAGAAGATACCGAACTGACCGACTTTTTGGCGATTTCCGGCTATCGTTATGAGACTTTGCGCGACACGTTGGAATATATTAAAGACCTCTGGGACATGACCCAGCGCTATGTTGCTTCTGCGCAAAAGCTCTTCGATGGTATTAAACAGGACATTACTGATAGCTCGATCAATAGCCTCACGATTGTCACCTCTATGTCAGCCGGTGCGGCGGTACTCGATCTCTTTACCGGATCAGAGCCAACCTTTACGACCTTTGGTTTTATCTATTTCTTTATCCTCGCTGTGATTGGTTGGTCGGTCACGCACATTCTCCAGTACGTTGCTCGCTCTCGTAAATACGCGATTTCGGATATCGACTATGATAAGAATATTAAGTAAAAAAGTTAACAATCTTTAACATGGAGGTTATGATAAAAATATCATGAAACGTTCTATTTTTACAAAACTTATACTTGCTACAGTGACGGTCTTTGCGGCTGTTGGTTTTAGCTTGCCCGTCTGCGCGCTTCATGAGCCGGAAACGAATATCCCCCCAACTTTTGATAGTAAAATATCCGATGACGGTAATCGGATTCGCCTTAACTTTGGCGATAATCTTTTACTGCTAGGTAATAACCTTGACTCGACGTTGGCCACTCCTGGTCTCTTCTTGTCTTTTGGCAACGATTTACGACTCAAATCCAGCTCTGAGTACGCTTTTATCGCTGGAAACACTGTTAGCGTCGAGTCTGTCACCGAAAAGGATCTTTTTGCCGCGGGGAATCTCGTCTCGCTCAATCGATCGGCTAAGATTGGCCGAGATGTCTTCGCTTCTGCCTATAGTTTGACGGTTGATACTGATCTCCCTGGCGATCTATCTGTTACCGCGAGCCAAGTCATCTTTAAAAACGCCAAGGTTTCCGGCAATGTCAATCTTAATGTTGGCACGGTAGTTTTTGAAGGTGAAACTACGATTGACGGGACACTTGTCATAAACGAAGACGCCGTTCGTCAAGGCTTTGACAATGTTAAATTCGCCAAATTAGAAACCTATCAAGACCAAGATTCGGCGAATGCCACAATCCTCTGGATGCAGAAATTCATTAGTATGTTTAGTCTTGCGCTTGCTGCTGTTTTGATCCTTCTCATGTGGCCACGCGCTCGCGCTTGTCTTACCTCCGAAGCGACTGTACGCCAATTCGGTAACGACCTTGTCATTGGTCTTGCAACCCTCATCCTTGTTCCGATTTTGGCGATTCTCTGTCTAATCTCGTCTTTTGCCGCACCACTCGGTCTTATCTTGATCCTGCTCTTTATCATCATAATCTATCTTTCGCAGGCGTTTGCCGGCGTCTGGCTCGGCCATCTTCTAGTCTCAAAATTGTTCCGTAGCTCCGCTCCAGTTTATGTCGAGGCAATCATTGGTATTCTGATTCTTGGCTGTCTCTCGATGGTCCCCGGCCTTGGCGTGCTGACTGGTTTTCTCGGGCTCTTGATCGGTCTTGGCTTAATCATCCGTTCCTGCCGTCATGATAAAACCGACATCAGTGCTCAGGCGAAGTCCGGTAACGATAGCCGCACTAAAGATGGCGCAAAGGTGGTTACAAATTCTCACTCTGTCTCCAAAACATCTGGCCGCAAGACTAAAGCTAATTCGCGTCGGTCTAAGAAATCCGCTAGTTCTCTTGAAGCTACCGGTTCCACTAAAAAACACTAAGTCCGCTATTAGGAAGTATCATGGACGAAAGCTGGAAACCTTTTCTCAATTCCGAATTCAACAAACCTTATTTCAAAGAGCTTAGCGCCTTTCTCCATGATGCCTACGCGCGAACAACTGTTTTTCCGTCCAAAACGCAGGTCTTTCGCGCTTTTACGACGGACTTAAATTCTGTTAAAGTTGTCATCCTCGGCCAAGACCCATATCACACGCCGGGCGCTGCACACGGACTCGCTTTTTCGGTGCCAACTTCTCAGCCGATCCCGCCTTCGCTCGTCAATATTTACAAAGAAATTGATGCCGAGTATGGCTCGCATGCGAATCCCTCTGGCAATTTAAAACCTTGGCAAGATCAAGGCGTCCTACTGCTCAATAACGTCCTGACGGTCGAGGCGCATCGCGCCGGTTCCCATCGTGGCAAAGGATGGGAAATTTTTACTGAGGCAACCGTTAAATATTTAAATGATCAGCGTGCGCACCTTGTCTTTTTGCTTTGGGGACGCGATGCTCGTAGCAAAAAATCACTCATTGATACTTCGAAGCATCTCATCCTCGAATCAGCGCATCCGTCTCCGCTTTCCGCACATGCTGGCTTTTTTGGCAATAATCACTTTCGCCGGGCCAACGATTTTTTACGTTCACACAACTTATCGGAAATTGTTTGGTAATTATATTGCCTTTTTCGAGCCGCTTATACTATGTCGTAAAACACTTACGCTCTTTATCCAAACTGTTTACGCTATTTTTTAAAACGTCTATACTAAATTGCAAATCGTCTATGCTAGCGTTTTATGAGTTTTTCCAACTTTTTATTAAGCCTATGCTTGTAGATTGAAAAAAAATTTTGTTATACTCCCCGCATAAAAGTAATTAAATCCCTCGGAGGAGTAAATGAATCAACATTTTCTAGCTATTTTTCAACGTTTTTTCCCGCAACACTGTCGACACCCTCGTCGACACTCCTATCAACATCTTCGTTGGCGCTCTTCTCGCGGCGTCCGTGATTCTAAACCTTCTCCCCAAACTTTGCACTCTCAACTATCGTATGTGGCGATTGCGATTTTAACAATATTTGGCGTTGTTGGTCAGATCTTGTGTCCGTCAGATTCCGCCCTGGCGACAAGTTGCGATGATGTTCAATTTATCTTCGCGCGCGGATCTGGCGAAGCGCTCTCCGACGTTAGCTTTAATGCTTGGCATTCCGCTCTTGAGCGACAAGTTTCGCGCCTCGCCCTCAAATATAGTTTCTACGAACTCGGCAGCAGTGCGCACGGCGGCTACCAGTATCCCGCCGTTTCGGTTAGCAACGGGCTCGGCGGGATCATGACTCTTGCTGGCGCCTACGTCAGCGGCGGCTCCGCCTTTGACTTCGGCGCCAGCGTCGATCAAGGCGCTAATGAGCTTAAATCCTACCTCACCGAAGTTTCGCGCGCCTGTCCAACGACGAAATTCGTCCTCGGCGGCTATTCTCAAGGCGCTATGCTAATTAGTCGCAGTCTTGCCGAACTAGATGCTGAACGAATCATCTATGTTGCTACTTTCGGCGACCCAAAAATTTATTTGCCAGAAGGTGAAGCGTTTACTTATGGTGTCGTTCCGAAAGTTCCAGACGCTTGCTATGGCCAGAATCTCTCACCGTACCGTGCGCACGTGCCGGATTGCTACGCGTACGAAGGCGTCCTAGGTAGCTATCGACCCTACCAACCCGCAAACTATGCCGGCAAAGTCGGCACTTGGTGCAATGACAAGGACATAATGTGTAGTTCTGGCGTTAGTCTCTCCGACCACACGTCCTACGTTGCGACGGATCTATATAGCAGCGCCGCGCATACAATCGCCCAGAAGTTACGGCGAGCTTTCGGACTAACATCGACTCCCGCTTCTACGGCGCGTCCGCAACACGATATTGCTATTCTCATTGACTCGACGGGCTCAATGTCGTCATATATCGAACATTATAAATCCGAAGCCAAACGTCTAGCTACGCGCGTTCTGAATGAGGGCGGGCGGGTTGCACTCTTTGAATATCGTGATCTTAGCGATGGTTTTCCGACCCGTCAGCTCTGCGACTTTTCTTGTGATCTCAAGACATTATCAACGAAGCTTGACCAAATCACGGTTAGCGGCGGCGGTGATCAGCCAGAATCCGTCTTATCGGCCGTCTATACAACGCTTGATTCGCTTGATTGGCTTTCGGGGGCGACAAAGTCGATCATTATCCTGACCGATGCCGGATATCATAACCCAGATCATGACGGGCGCACTCTTGATGAAGTAGTCGACTATAGCCTTTCGATCGATCCAGTCAACGTTTATGTCATGACGTCCGCGACTCAGGCCATAAACTACCAAGAACTCGTCGAGAGAACCAATGGTCGTACTTTCGATATTCATGAAGAATTAACGCTCTCGACTGACACGATTCTTGGCCGTCCGTACGCAAAACTTGCTCTCGCGGAGTATTATGGTGCGCCCGACGATGAATTCATCTTTGATGCTTCAGGCTCATATGCTCTAGATGATAGTGAGCTACGTTTTGACTGGGATCTCGATGGCGACGGTATATTCGAGCTAGAAGATCAGCCTAGTGCCATTCGTAAAACTTATCGTACCGAATTTAACGGCTTCATCCAGGTCAAAGTTACCGACCGATCTGGCGATTTTGCTACGATGTCGGCGCGCACAGTCGTTTCCGCGAGCAATACGCCGGCGCTTCCTGTCGTTTCAAGCCTTAAACTCACCGAATTATCACCGACTTCCGCGCATCTTCATTTTGAAACCGATGCTGAACGTTTGTTGCTTGCGGTTAATGACGCAATCATCGGTTTTATAAAACCCAGCGCTGACCTTGCGATTACGGACTTATCTGCTGGATCCACCGTCAGTTTGATCCCGTATTCTGCCGCGGGTCTTCGTGGCAGATCCGCCAGCGCTCAATTTGGTACTTCGGAAGAGGTACCGGAGTCGTCGTCAGTTCTCAACGTGCTTCCCAAGGCACCTAACACTGGCACCAGGTTCTCTGCACCAAAGCGCCGCCGCTACTAGCTTTTGCCGCTAGTAGGATGTCGTGAGCTGAGGTGCCAATGATCACCGTATTCGCACTTATAAACTCCCAGTTCTGGCGCACCGTAATCATGCTGCGCCACTAGCGCAGCCGCCTCAGCTTCTTCGCGTGAGGCGTAGCAAACCTTCTGCTGGTCCCCGACCCAGCATCGCTCGGGCACATGTTCGTAATAAATTTGCTTTTTCACCGTTATATTGTACCATAACTACCTAAATTATGCATTTTCACTATACGCAAAATTCTTCCTAAACATAAAAACTATGCTACAATAAATATAATTATATAGAAGAAGGTGGGTTTGGTGAGCAAGCTAGCAGAATATCTGAATCGTCATATCATCGGCAATGTTTTTGATCGTCAATCTGTTCGCGAATCTTACTCGACCGATCGCTCCATCCTAAAGATAACACCGCGCCTCGTTGCCTTGCCCGAAAACACGAACGACGTCCGAAAACTCCTGCGCTTTGCTAGCCAACTCGCAAGTCGTGATTTTCGTCTGCCAATTACTGCACGAGGAACCGGTTTAGACAAAACCGGCGCAAGCATCGGCACAGGCTTGATACTCTCTACCGAAAAGCTGAATCGTATCGAAGAAATCGATATCCGGGGTCGCCTCGTGCGCGTCCAGCCAGGGATCACCCTCGGCGAGCTAAACGCCGCCCTGCGTCTGCAGGGGCTATGGTTGCCAATCGAATATGACCATCGGTCAACACTGGGAGGCCTGATTGCGAACTGTCCGCAAGACGATTTGGCACATCGCTACGGTGGTATTACGCAGTGTCTAGACCGCGCCGAAGTGGTTTTGGCGAACGGCGACCTTGTCCAATTTGGGCCCATGTCGTCGCACGTTGTTGAAGCCAAAATGGCGAATCCGTCAGTCGACGGTGCCCTCTATAAAAAAATCGATCATTTGCTCGATGAACGCGCCGATCTGATTCTCGATCGTGCCATGCGCCCCTTCGACGCGGCCGGATATGCTTACATTTCGCAAGTACGGATGGCACACGCCTTTAACCCACTGCCACTACTTTTCGCTTCGCAGGGCACGCTCGGCATCGTCTCCGATTTGATCCTCCACGTCGAACCCATCCCGCTTGAGCCGCAGCATCTACTTGTCTCGTTCCATGATTTGAAAGCCGCCCAGCGCTTCCTTAATTTCGCCTGTAGTCTTGATCCGTATATGCTAAAGGTTTATGATTTGCGTATCATTGAAGAGGCTTCCGAACATGGCAAAAAGCCAGATTTGTTCACACGCAAGCTCGGCAAAGGACTGCTCGTCATCATCAGCTTTAACTATCATCGTTATAAAAACCGTAAAAAGCTTGATCAATGTCTTTCCGCTTTGCCGAATGGAACTTTCTCAGTTCTCGAAACTCCGATGAACTCTGAAGCTTTTCGCACCCTCGAAAACTCACTTTTCAGTTATCTTAATGATGAACCGCACGGCGAACACGCACCAGTTCTTGATGACGTATTTGTGCCAGGGATTCATTTTGGCGATTATCTAGACGGTCTGAAAAAGCTTGAGAAAGAATTGCGGCTCGACCTCCCTGTCTTTGGTTCTTTCGCTACCTCAAATTACACTGTCCGGCCCAATATCGACTGTACAACTATGGACGGTCGCAAACAGATCATAGAGTTCCTTAAAGCGTATAGTCGGCTGATCGATTCTTGCCACGGTTCGCTCACGGCCAACTCTCCCGAGGGACGGGTCAAATCTCTCCTCACTGGTCGTCAAATGAGCGTCGGTGAACGTCAACTATACACGGACATTAAACAAATTTTCGATCCACAGAACATCTTGAACCCCCAAGTCAAACTCGGCGCCGATATTAAAACCACGATCCGCTATCTACGCACGCAAGAAAAAGGCGGTATTATAACTCCCTAAAGTATGATATAATCACCCCATGAAGACTACAACGAAAAAACTTACTGATACCAGGGTGGAGATCAAGGTGACTCTCGACGCGGCCGATCTGAACAAGGCGCGTGAGCGGGCGATTTCTCGTCTTGCTGCTAATATGAAAGTCCAAGGTTTTCGCAAGGGTAAGGCTCCAGCTTCTCTCGTCGAAAAACAACTTTCTTCAAACGATATCGCTAGCGAAACGATTGATCTTGCCGTGCGTACGACCTTGCCGGCCGCTTTCGCCGAAGCCAAACAACAGCCGATCGCGATCGAGAATGTCAATGTGACGAAATATGCTCCTGACGACACGGCCGAGTATGTAGCGACCGCCGAGATCTTGCCAGACATCAAACTCGGTGATTATCATAAGCTCAAAGCGTCTATGGACGAGATTTCAGCCACTGAAGCCGATATCCAAGAAATCCTTGATAATATCACGAACGCCTATGCCGAAAAATCCGTTGTTCAGCGTCCGGCTGCGATGGGCGACGAAGTGATCATTGACTTTGTCGGCAAAAAAGACGGCGAGGCTTTTCCTGGCGGCAGCGCAAAAGATCATCATCTTACTCTTGGTTCGGGCCAGTTCATTCCTGGCTTCGAAGAGGGGATCGTCGGCCATGCTTCAGGTGACAAATTCGACCTCGAATTAACTTTCCCGAAAGATTATCCCGAAAAATCTCTTGCTGGCCAGAAAACTGTTTTCGACACGCTAGTCAAACAGGTCAATGAGGTCAAAAAGCCGGCGCTCGATGACGAATTAGCAAAAAAATGCGGCAATTTTGAGACTTTTGCCGACCTCAAAGCAGACATTAAGAAGAATCTCGAAGCACAGAACCGTCAGCGTGCGACCGAAAAATATCGCGAGGCTCTCGTTGCGGAGCTCGTCAAGTCCTCAAAAGTTTCCGCCCCGGAGATCCTTATTCGTGATCAACTCCGTTTTATTAAGAACGATGTTACGCGCAACGCCGCCAGCCGCGGCATGACATTTGAGCAGTATATAGAACACGCTGGCCAAACCCTCGAAGAATGGGAAAAAGCCGCTCGCGAAGTCGCCGAAGCTCGCGTCAAGTCGTCGCTAGTTTTACAAATCCTCGCTCAGCAAGAAGGCATTTCTGCCACTGACGACGAGGTTTCCGCGCAAATTGCCGAGCTTCGCGATGTCTATCAGCATTCAGCGGAAGCTTTGAAGAACTTGAAAAAGCCGGAGGTCCGCCAAGATATTAAGAACCGCTTAATCATTGACAAAACGCTTGATTTTCTCGTCGCCGCCAATGCTGAAGCCGACAAGAAGGCGACTAAAAAGAGTTCTAAAGATACCAAAAAAGATGCCAAATCCGCGAAGGCTGTTAAGGAACCTAAGCCAGACGCAGGTAAAGCTCAGAAAAAATCCTCGACGAGCAAAGCTGCCAAGGCTGCCAAAGCATAGAAAATCTAGAATCGCAAAGACGCTTTTGGGGTCCCGTGAGGGACCCCTTGGTTTCAGTAGGCGTAAAACTCGGCTCGAATCGTGTTGGCGTTGTACGGATTGTGAACGATATCCGGATTTTCGAATCCATCTGTGCCACCCGTATAAAACCTCACGTTCAGCCTGTTCTCGTGGGCGTCAAAATCGATCACCGAATAGCGATCACCGTGGGTAATCGACAGCCCTTCCGTCGCCGTAAAACTGACCGCTCCGGCAAACTTCCGACCGTTGGCCTCCACGATCGCCGCGATGACCCCCGCCTCGCCGCGCTCGACCCTGCTGGGGTAGTACACTTTGCAAGAGAAACAATTGCCGTACGTCTCAAACCTATGAACGTCCCTAGAAAACCGTTGCGCTAAACAGCCAGCCGGCATGTCTATGGACATCAGATAAGTTGTGTCAGCGGACAGCTTGTTCTCCTCGAGTGGTAGCCCGGTGCGGTCGGACCTAAGATAGGGTGAAACGCCGATGTAGCCATCGATCATTTCGACTCCTTCGTGTGCAGTCAAGACTGCTGCCATTTCCTCAGCAGGGACCATGACCACCGTTTCTTCGCCGCCAGGTTCGTAAGTGGTCAATTCCGCATTCAGCGTTTGAGATGGACATTCCTGCATGACCTCACCGCTGTGCTCACCGAGCTGGTTGGCGACGGTCGCGCCGACCAATAGGAGCATGACCCAGGAAATTGCGACTAGGACAACGTGATTTTTCAAAAAGCGCATAGTCAAACCTCCATTTTTTGATCGAAAACCACTGCATTTTCGCCTTTGCCTACTTGTGATGTGCTGGGCGCAGAACTACGCCTTATCTTTACATTGTAGCACACATCATTAAAAATGTCAATACTTTTTATGCTTTTTATCAAGAAAACAAGCACTATTACGCAAAACTTCAGTATCGGCAAAACTGCCTGCGTCACGTAGGGTCTAGGGAAGCAGGCATATTGACAATATAAAAACTATACTACTAAAAAATCACACGAAACCCCTTGAACTTTTTACGCAAATAGAGTACAATAATACCCAGAGTTTCATGTCCGTCGGCCTATTGCTGTCCGTCGCCGGACTATATTAAAGTTAAAAGGGAATTACATTGTGCCAACTATCAATCAGTTGATTCGTAAGCCTCGCCAGAAAGCCGCCAAGAAATCCAAGGCTCCGGCGCTCGGCTCTATCGTTAATACTCTTAAGACTAAGCGCTATGAGCAAGCCGCTCCTTTGAAACGTGGGGTTTGTCTTAAGGTTACTACTAAGACTCCAAAGAAGCCAAACTCCGCTCTCCGTAAAGTCGCTCGTGTCCGCTTGACTAACGGCCAGGAAGTCTGGGCTTATATTGGTGGTGAAGGCCACAACCTCCAGGAGCACGCTGTTGTGCTCGTTCGTGGCGGTCGCGTTCCAGATCTTCCAGGTGTCCGTTATCATATCGTCCGCGGTACGCTCGATCTTCAGGGTGTCCAAGGTCGTAAACAAGGCCGTTCTAAATACGGTGCAAAGAAGGGAGAATAATCTATGCCACGCAAAGTTACTACGTCTCTTCAACGTAAAATCAATCCTGATCGCAAGTATCAGTCCGTGCTGGTCCAGCGTTTGATCAATAAATCCATGCTCGACGGCAAGAAACAGGCCGCCGAACGCGCCGTCTATGCTGCGCTCGAAGGTGCTGCCAAAAAGCTCAAATCCGAGGATCCAGTCGCTGTTTTTGAGAAAGCGATCGCGAATATTTCCCCAGATTTCGAGGTTAAGTCCCGCCGCGTCGGTGGCGCGAACTACCAGATCCCATTCCCGATCAGCGGCCATCGCCAGCAGCATTTCGCCTTTACTTGGCTCGTTCAGGCTGCGCGTGCTCGCCAGGGCATGCCTTATGAGAAGCGCCTTGAAGCCGAGATTGTCGACGCCTATAACGAGACCGGCGCCGCCTTCCGCAAGAAAGAAGACTGCCACCGCATGGCCGAAGCGAACCGCGCTTTTGCGCATTTTGCTCGCGCCTAGTCCTATCGGAAAGAAATTGAAGACTATAAAAACTCCCCTCGGATGAGGGGAGTTTTGGTAGTTCTAAAACCCTCCGGTTTCAACCGGAGGGTACGTTTGAAGACAACGTGTA
>CAYXZG010000017.1:0-17816 GCA_964469535.1 uncultured Candidatus Saccharibacteria bacterium | reverse complement strand
TGGCGGATGGTGGCCGTGAGCGCCAGGCGGATGTCCGTATCCACGTTGATCTTGCGACTGGAAAATATAATACTGGAAACTATGATTCCCTCGAGCATTACTTGAAAATGACCGGACGAGTGCGCGATCTCAAGGGTGGAGCTTGCGAATAGGGGTAGATTTTGGATTGGATTGAGGCTGGATCGCAATTGGACTAGGATTTTTAAAGTCGGTTTTTCACTGTGTAGGCGAAAAATGTGCTATAATGGAGAGCACATGCGAGTGTAGTACAGCGGTTAGTATGTAAGTTTTCCAAACTTAAGATGAGGTTTCGACTACCTCCACTCGCACCAACGTCAGAAGACAGGATTTTATATCTTGGCTTGTGGCGTTTTTTGTTCATCAAAGAAAACACTACGGCAAAAGCCCCTGGGTAAAACCAGGGGCTTTTCGACTTGCCTTCAGAATCCGTCGCTCGGATCGCTGGCGTAATATACGCCTTTGTCATAACATCCAAGCCTCTCTTGGAAGAATCGTTTCGTCGGAACGGGATACATCGTAGCCATGGCCTTAACTTGGTGAATGACGTACTGCAAGGGAAACTTAAAGTTTAAGTCTCTATGCATGGCCGCGATGAACTCGCAGATCGTGTCATCACCAGCAAAAGCCCAGGCTTCACCCTCGGCCCATTCGCAGGAATAGGCTATTGGCGCTGTAAAATTGCCTACTACGAAAGCGTATGTCAGGTACGAGCCACCGTAACTGACTTGTCTCGTAAGTACGCTGGCACGGGGGTGCATCGACTGATATGCGTCGCAGACCTGCCAAAATTCACGATGATTCTCGCAGCGCTGCTTGCGCCCAAAACCGAATAACCAAGGCACGCGGTCCCGAAAGACGCGCGGCGGGGTCACTTCGTGCAGCTGGAGGGCGGACTGATTCCGGCACTGGAGCAGATACAGGGTATAAGGCTTGACATGGAAAAATGCCTTTTGCGCGCCGTTAGTATAAAGGATCTCCAGAGTGCCAGCATCATGGTATTCCTCCTCATAGCGATACTGAAGACCTTTGAAATTCTTTAGCTCTACCGGTGTCTTTGTGGTGTAATCTGTGTAGATATACTCCATAGCCATAAGTTGCCTTTCCCTACTCACACTCGGCGTGTTCGTTCCCAGAATTCTTCTCGGCTAAAGTCGAATCCTTTGCTCAGCTAGCGGGGCTTTTTAGTAATTTTTGCTGTTTTAGAGTGATTACCGTTTTTGACAGCACAGAAAGACCCACCCGTCACTCTGTGCCGCCAAAAACTGGCCTCAATTCGCTGAACTGAGAAAAGATATTTGAAATTGCTTAGATGTTATTCACACCTATACTTCCATTGTAGCACAGATTGTTATTTTTGTCAATAGACTATGCTTATTTTTGGAATATGGGCAAGAAAATGGTGAATTTTCTGGTACACAAGAAAAACCGCCGAGCGTGAGCCCAGCGGTTTTGCGGAGGTTGCATATTGACATTGTGCATAGACGGAGAATCGAAGGATGTCAGACGAAGAAAGGGGTGAGATGGCACTGGGCGGACTGACGCCAAGCTTTCCAAGCGGAAAGCTCCGGAGTGTCGCAACGGTGGAACAGGTCCTCAATCAGAAATTCCACGGACGCAGAAAGCGCGCCGACGATATCATCGCGCCGGATAATGGCTTGGTGGAGATAAGGACGACCGGTGTCCTGAAGGGTGCGATCTTCCGGACCGATTTTGACGATTGTCTGGGCAATACCGCAGAGCAGAGCGATGCTAATCTGCTCGCCGTAGTTCGGGGGCAGATCGATGCTATTGCCGCGGAGCGAACAGCTGATGAGAAAACGGCCATGCGTAGCGTTCAGAACCAGAACCATCAGCTCGTCATCCTGCCAGATGTTCGTGTAGACGCCATACTGGCAGCGGAAACGCTCGCGGATCGCCTGACGTTCGGGCGTGAGGCCCTGGCAGTAGCGCGAGGCGCAGGGGTTAAACAGGATCTCGTCGATCGCCTGCTCGGCAATCTGACGAGAATCCATCACGCCGCTCTGAGTCGAGGCGGTGAAAGGGCCGTCCGGGAGATCAAAGCGGAGAATACAGCCGGCGCTTTCGCCAAACTTTTGCCCGTCGAGGATGACGGTGCCGAGGGTGGCGTTAGGCTCCATGCGAGTCAGGAAATTCTGCACGACCGACACGATAACGTCGATCTCCTGCTGGAAAAGGGGGCTTTGGGGCTTCGGGGCAGAGACGAGGTTTCTGAAGTACATGATTTTCTTCCTTTCAAGGTAGAATGGGGCATTGCAGTGTATTTTGCCCTCGACGCCTACTTTTATAAATAGAGGTAGAGGGCAAAACAAAAATAGTAACCTGATACATTAAAGGGCTGGCCAATGGGCTATCTTTTCATTATAGCACACTTTAGTTATAAAGTCAAGAGGGGAGAACTCACTGGAAGAAACAGAGGTACGCAAAAGCACCGACGATGGCGCCGAGAATGACGGTGAGGAGCAAAAGGAGAACAAGCGGAGCGTGCGAACGGCGACTCGGCGGAACGATGACAGTCGGGCGAGACGGAAGCTCTTGCGCACGGGATTTTTTCTTGGATGGCTTCGCATCATAGACGTTCTTTTCTGAAAGAGGTGTATTTTCCGGCGCGGGACGATATGACATTGAAGAAGGACGAACGGGGCTATCAGAAAGCGGACGTTTCTCGACGGTGACGGATTTAAGGAAGAAGGGTGATTCGCCACCTCGGACATAGGGGTGACTTTCGGGACTAGCGGGCTCAGGGCTAGAGGCCATGGTTGACTCGAGAGAATGGGTAGCTGCGTCGTCGCCCTGTGGGTGATAATCTTCGATAACGCCGAGACCGGAGGCCGCGTTGGTCTTGATGGTCTCTTCGACGGAGCTAGCCTGGAACGATTCGGTCGCCGAAGTAGTAAAATCGACGGGGGAGATTGCACTGGGTGTTGGAGCATTGCTTACAACGGGCGCATTAAGATCGTCACGTTCGGGCGGGATGGAGGAAGGATGATTCGGGTTGACAAAACCTTCGAGGCGGCGAGAACGAGCGGAGACGGATTGCGCATAGCCCTTCGGGGCGGGGCGAAAACGTTCTTTGACGGAGCGGAAAGATTTGGAGAAAGGGCTGGCCTTGACGGATTTGGCTGGTTTTGCGGCAGCCGACACAGCTCCAGGAACGGTTGAATGCGCCGAAACAGAGTGCGATGGGCGCACAATATCCATCAGACCGAGGCGAGAAGTTGGTTTCGGACGATGGACGGGAACAGGTTGCGGGACGGAGCGAAGGCTGGCAGAAGCGGCGTTTTTGATAACGGCGATCGACTCGGCAGCCATGGCTCGATCACGAGAATCTGAAGGAGAACTAGCAGGCTTCGCAGCGACCTGCGGGGCGGAAACGTTCTTTGACGGAGCGGAAAGATTTAAGGAGGTTTTGGACGGGTTCAGTCCTTCCATAGACGAAAATGCATTGCGTCTCGCGAAGGCAGCAGGGTTCGAGGCGGGAGTTTTCGGCGCAACTACGATCGGCGGTTTTTTGGGAGAAAGTTTGAGCGAGGTCCGCACGACGGACGGGCTTTGATCGGGGGCGCGGGAAGGTTTTTTTGCGGCGCCAAGGGAGTTGACGGGAGGTTTTGCCAAAGGATCTGAAAAGCCAGTTGTAGGGCGGGGCGGGGCGGTCGGAGCAGATTTCGCCGCACGGAAAAGCGCCGACGCTGAGGGACGGACAGATTCCATGCGGCGCTGACCAGACTTGTGATGAAGGCTAGAGGCAGATTTGCCACCAGTAGGGGCGGGTTTGGCGTTGATGACGTCTTTGGCGGAACGGACGGGACGGGGTTTGGTTTGCTCAAGATCCTCCATATCGGCACGGATTTTGGCTTCTGTCGATGAGGAAACGGTCGGGCCCGTAGCGGTATTTTCATGGTCATGCAGAGTCTGTGAGCTAGGGGCGGGCGGCTTTGAGAGGGCGGCTTGAGCAGCCATTACTAGCCGCTCGCTCGGCAAAGGACGCTGTTCTCTAGACTTAGTCTCGCGCAAAAATTCCTCCGCGCCGGTCAGCAATTCATCAGCTAGCTCAAAGGCTCCTCCATTTGCAGAGGGCGAAAAAGCTTCGGGCTGAGAAGAGGCTTTGTCCATAATTTAAGATTTGACCCTTTTGGCTATTTCGACGATTTCAATAAATTGATCGGCGATTAGGCTAGCGCTACCAACCAAAAGGCCGTCGACGTTCGGGATTGTAAGGTAGGCGCCAGCATTTGAGGGCTGGACGCTGCCACCGTAGAGAAGCGGGATTTGATTTGAAATGTCTTGACCATAAGAGTCTTCAATGGTGCGGCGAATGAACTGAATCATATCGCTCACGTCGTCGGGCGCGGCGAGATGAGCATCAATCGTTGTGCTAATCGCCCAGACTGGCTCATAGGCGATAATAACCTTCGAGAGATCTTCGGTCGATACTTCGGAAAGACCACCAAGAAGCTGATCACGGATCACATCGTAAGTTTCGCCGAAAGTTTTTTCAGTCGAAGTCTCGCCAACGCAAAGGATCGGAGTGATTTGGTTACGAATAGCGGCAGCAACGGTTGAACGGATTTTTTTGTCACTTTCGTGAAAAAGCTGGCGACGCTCAGAGTGACCAATAATACAGTAATCAACAATGCCGCGAAGTTGAGTGCAGCTAACCTCGCCAGTATAAGCGCCAAAATCATGCGGATTTGCATTCTGAGCGGCTAGGCGAATTTTCTTACGATCGGTCTGGAGAGAAAGCGTCTGTAGAGCGATGAAAGACGGCGCCACGATTACTTCAATATCGCGAAAAGCGCGTATGCGTTGCAGAAGCTTGTGAAGGTAGACGGAAGAGTCGCCCACTGAGAAATTCATCTTCCAATTGCCCACGATATAGGATTTCATAGTTTAATTATAGCACAAAAAATTAGCATAAAGCATAAATATCATAACAGGGGTACTAGCGCTTAATCTTGATCGACGCCGTGTTCCCTGGCGTAGGCGGATTTCTCGGCTAGGATAGTTTGGTATTTTTTGATAAGATCGGGGCGTTTTTCGAGACGCGCAACATCAATCGCGAGGTGATAGCGCGAAGCTTGATTCAGATTAAGCATTTCAAAAGGCGTAGTCGTACTGCCGCGCTCCATAAAACCGTGGGCGTAAAGTCGTTTCGGATCGGCATATTGCGCAAAAATCTGCTGAAAGGTCACAGGATAACCATGAAAGTTTGCGATGACGGGCTTTGTTTTCGTGAAAAGTTGTTCAAATTCCGCAGGTTTTAGCTTAGAATCGGTCGTGCCAATAGCGTTGTAAGACAGGGCAGAAATGTTTATGAAACGGAAGTGTAGTTCTGGCATATCCGCGCGCAAGATTTCGAGAGCAGCAAGCGCTTCGCAGGAAACAATGTCACCAATACCCGTGAAAATATAATCTGGGTCATCTTCGGATGCGAAATCAAAAACGTTGACACCGCCGTTATGGAAAGCAGCATCGGCTTGGTGTGAATCAATCCAGCGCGGCTGGTCAGTTTTGTTAAAAGTGGCGAGATTGACGACATCGCGAGACGACACCATATATATGAATGCTGCTTCAGCCGCAACATCGTCAACGGGAAAAAGACAGTTGACTCGATTGCTGGGGTTACTAAGCAAAAGCGAAATTAGAGCAGGGGATTGATGGGTAAAACCGTTATGATCCTGACGCCAACAAGTACTGGTCGATAGTAAGTTCACAGCGGGAATGCTGGAACGCCAAGGCACCGATGCGGATTGTTGCAGGAATTTGATGTGCTGAAGAATTTGGGATGCAATAATAGTAAAGAATGATTCGTAGCTCGTCATCGCAGCCGGCTCGCCGTTCATCAAATGGCCAACCATACAAGCAAATAGAGTATTCTCGGAAAGCATTTCCACGATGCGGCCGTTTTCGGCTTCTGGCAAGTCCCAATCTGCCTGCGGAAGTGCCCAAGCGCGCGAAGAGACTTCATAGCAGGCGTCAAATTTATTACTTGTAGTTTCGTCGGGAGAAAAGAGGTAAAAGTCATCGTGGCGGAGCATGTAGCTAGCCATGACGGCGCCAATGCGCTTTGCGGGAGAGAAGCTTTCTTTTCCGGGATGCTCAACCGTATCAATCATGCGATAAATCCTTTCTTAGCGTCGAATAACTCACCAAATTCATAGCTTTTGAGCCATTGGTCTAAAATTTTCAACTCGGCTGGGTCAGTTTTTGCGTTCGGAAGAGGAATCTGGTGAGCAAGGAAATTACCGGCGATTTTTTTACCATGAACCTCGGTCGGTCCGGTTGCGCCTTTTTCGGTTTCTAAAATATAGAAGGGGTGTTTTGTAGCGGCTGAATCTAAGAGCGCCTGCTGAAAAGCTTCTGGCGAATCGCCCTTAATCCAAAACGGAGTATAACCGAAACCACGAATCAACTCTTGCAGTTCTCTCTCTGACTTGCGTCCGTAAAGCGTAGGTGCGGAAATTTTATAGCCATTAAGATGCAGGATCGGAAGTACCCGGCCGTGATAGACTTCACTGCCTGCGATTTTGACGAGGTTGAGCGAAGCAAGCGCCGTCGCAGTTTCTAATTCTCCATCACCGAGCAGAACCGCAATGGTGCGTTCAGGATGGCCCAGTGCATAACCATAAGCGGCACCAAGAGCATAGCCCAATTCACCACCTTCGCAGATAACGCCTGGAGTGAGCGGGCTGGCATGGGAAGGGAAACCGCCAGGCCAAGAAAAATTTTTACAAAGGTAGGCAATTCCTGCTTCAGTGCGGGTAGCCTTCGGGTCAACCTTTTCGAGATCACCATCATAGAAAAGGTTTGCCTGAAGAGCAGGGAATCCATGCCCAGGGCCTAAGATAAATTGAAACTCCCGCTTGGAACCCTTATCACCGATATGGCGAAAGAAGCACTTTAGATTCGCATATGCGACGTCGATGCCATGGCAAGTTCCCCAGTGGCCGAGTAGACGAGGTTTAATATCGTCAGCACGGAGCAAGTGCTCTAATAGAAAGTTCGATTGCAAGAATAGCTGCGCCGTCACAAGATAGTCGCACGCTCGCACCCGCCGCCGAATCGACTGAAAGCTATCACCTCCGTTTTTACTCATGCTTTAATTATAGCACAGACTAAGCGGCGGGAGAAGTTTTCTTTACGCGAACCATTGCGGCGCGCAGGACTGACCCATCATACAAATACCCTGGGCGCAAGGTTTCCGAGACAACTTCGAGATCACCGCTGCCGTCGTCCTCTACGGAAACAGCTTCGTGATAATCAGGGTTGAAATCAGTACCGGGATCAGAATCAATAATTTGCAAACCGAGGTCGTGCAGAGTTTTAGTGAAATTTTTTTCGAGTGGCTTGAGTTGCTCAGGATAGGCGGAAAAAGCGCGACTCATATCGTCAATGAGCGGCAAAAATTTGCGAACTGTGTCATCACGCGCATAAGACATGGCTTGGGCGCGTTGAAGCTCGACTTGTTTACGAAAATTCTCAAAATCAGCACGGGTGCGCTGAAGATCGTTGGTGAGTTCGGCAATTTTGGCATCTGATTGGTTCGGCTGCGCAGCTTTATGCTTAGGAGATTGCGCAGAGTCATGAGAAACACTGGTTTGGTCGAGCTCGTCTTCGAGTATGACCTGCTCAAGATCATCGTCGTGCATACCATTATCTGTTGATTGATCGGACGTAGAAGTGTTTTTCTTCATTTGCGACTCCTTATTTTATATTTAACTCTTCTTCGAGAATATTACCAGCATAACGGACGAGTGACATAACACGGCTATAATTCTGGCGCGTAGGACCGAGAACCCCAATATAACTTTTGTCGGAATATGGAGAACGGAAGCGGCTAATAATGAGCGAAGCCTGAGAGGTTTTGCCAATAGGGTTTTCCTGACCAATAAAAATGCTGAGAGGCTGTCCTGGAGCGGTTTCGCGTAGCCATGGTTCAAGATTATCGAGAAGCTCGGCAACGGCTTGGACTCGCTGACTGTCTAGGAATTCCGGCTGAGTAAACAAACGAGAGATACCAGATATATATAGTTGGTCGCCAATTGTCGCGAGGCCAAGATTGCCAGTCAATTCGACGAGAGAATCGACGGCGCCACGGATAGCGAAATCGGCACGCTCCTGAGAGTGGATACGAACTTTAAGAACGCGGTTGCTTCGTCCAGGGTTTTTGGCTTCAGATGGCCGGCTTAACTTAGTCGGAGAATTGTGATCGGCACGTTCTGGGTGCTCGGAGATGATATTAACATAATAACGATAACCGGCGTCGGTCGGAACGCGACCAGCAGACGTATGCGGCTGAGCGATGTAACCAAGTTCCTCGAGCCGCACCATTTCGGTGCGAATAGTGGCAGACGAAACGTTGAAGAGCTTAGCGAGAGTAACGCTACCGACTGGAGTAGCGACTTCAGCATATTCTTCAATAATTGCAAAAAGAATTCCTTCCTGGCGTTTCGTAAGATTCATAGTTAAAGTATAGATGACTAGCACACATATGTCAAGACTGCTAACGCAACGCTTCATAAGCCATACGAAACAGCAAGTTTTATAAACGAGGAACTGCAGGGGATGCCCCATGATATAATAAAGAAATATGGAGCAACAACTACTACAAATCAAATCTTGGCTAGGGATCGGAAGTATTAATATTTTTGGACTACCAATGAGCGGCAAAGACACTGTTGGCATTCAACTAGCAGAAAAGTTAGGCGCGAAATTTCTTTCTTCAGGTATTATTATACGGGCGATGGAACAGGCGATGGAGCAAAACTTAACTCATGAGGGGAACTTAATTCCCTCAAACGTGTTTTATGAATGGGTTTTGCCGTATTTTGAAAAAGAGGAACTCTGGAAATACCCCTTAATTCTTTCCTCGATTGGTCGATGGTCTGGAGAGGAAGACGAGGTGATGTCGGTCGCAAAGGCTAGTGGGCACACGATCCGGGCGGCAGTGGTCTTACAACTATCTGATCAAGACGTTCTAGAAAGATGGGAGGCGGCAAAGCTTCTAGGAGATCGGGGGATGCGTCCAGACGATGCTGATCCCCAAGTGTTTCAGCGTAGGCTGGATGAATATCATCAGAAAACTTTGCCGGTACTGAGACGCTATCAGGAACTTGGATTACTTGTTCCGGTGCCGGCCAATTTTTCTCGCGAACAAGTTTTTGCAAACACTGTGCAAGCGTTGGCGAGTTTTGCGAGCCGCACGGGCAATTTCATGCCGAAATTGTAGAATAACATAAATTGAACCGAGCGATACTAGCAGAGTAACGATGCCAAAAGCGATAAAAATGGTATCATTAGACCGCGTGGAGGGGATAAGCGCATAATCAGTACCCTCGTTTTCTTTAGTGATTTTTCGACAGCGGTTAGTTTCGGGATTGCGTTCGTAACCTTCCGCACATTCTTTGGGCGTAGAAGTTGCGGTTGTAAGTTTTTTACAGCGGCCAGTAAGCGGATTGCGATATTGTCCAGCTGGACATTCAGCGAGAGTAGTGCTAGAAGAAGTAGAAATGGTCGTCGACTTGACGCAATTACCAGTTAGAGGATTAATGACCTTCCCGGATTCACAAGTGCGAAATTCCTGATAAACGTTCTCAGCATCTGGGGTTGGGGCGTAGGTTTGTCGCCAAATCGTACTCCCGGATTCATTAAAGAAACGAGCATAAGACGTCGATTTCTTTTGTCCGTTCGGATAATTTAATTCGTCGGCAATAGTTTGATCAGTATCGATAAGATAAATACTGTTTGAAGAACTTGGATTTTTGGTTAAAGTGAACGAGCCAGACGGGTAATAAATGTAATAATTATCTGGCAAGATAACGCCCGATAGTGGATAAAACTTTTTCTTGTACTGGATTTGGCATCCATCTAAATCAACTGGAGCGTTAGATGGGTTGTATAGTTCGATGAATTGTTCTTCCGGGCTATTGAAATAATACGCATAAACTTCCGAGAATTCCAACGCGTAGCATTTTGGCAGAACAGAGTCGACTGAGGGCGAATCTTGATCCGTAGAATCTTCCGTGGATGACTCATCTTTTAGACCAGGATCGTCTGGGTGGGTGGGGTCGTCATCAGGGTCTGGTGCGGGCGAGACTGGCATGACTAATGTGGTGATAGACGGATCATAATGCGTGTCATAGGCTAGTTCTTTTGTGAAGAGGCCATCTCCAAAATTGCGGACGAGTAGTCTATCGTCGCCCGTATCAAATTTCTTGTTCGGGCAGGCGCCACCGGACCAACAAACGCTGTCCATGATAATCTCTTCACCTTCGTCATTGACATAGATTAACTCCAGTGGTCCACCTGATTGCGGTAGGCTATAAGCAGAATATACTAAGTCGGATTGCTCCGAGTGAGGAGAGTTTTCGTAGCGAAAGAGGAGATACTCGCCGGTCATCATGCTGCCCTCACTAAACGTGATGAGGTCGACATGTTTAGTGCTGTTAATGTGATACCGCAACACAATGCCGGCGAGACTAAGTGGAGCGTCGGAAAGGTTCTGAAGTTCAATACGCTCACCGACGTTAAGCGTATTGGTAGTAGGATCTTTATATCCAGAATGAACGGCTTTGATAATTAAATCATATTTGAACTGGTATGGTTCTTTTTTGTTCGTATCGTTATTTGCGCCACTATTCGGAAGGTCATCCTTATTCGTGTCAGTCTTTGTATCGGAACTGGAACCATTCGGGTTGTCGAGTGGATGGTCTTGAGATGGCGAATCTGTGGTCGATGAATCTCGCAACGTTGAATCTGTGACGTCAGTAGACGTCTTCGTTGATAATAATGGAAAGGTCGATTGCGGATCTGGATAATGCGGGATAGAGTTTCGCGCAGATAGGAAGATAGTAGGGAGGATAGCGCAGATGCATACAATAATCGCAGATTGTAGCGCTAAAATGGGTTTGATGGATAACAACTTTTCTTTCATGACGCCAGCATAGCATACTCGCTTGTCAAACTCCAAGCATAAGCATGATATTTTTACTCAAAAAATTGATTTTTTATGATTTTAAAAATAACACCCCCGGATAGCGTAGCATAAGTTTACAAAATCTTACAAGCACTAGTATGATATAATTAGTTCATGGATATGGTTATTCCATTTGGCGAGGTGATTTTGGCGGCCGCAACGCACGCAACGTTGCAACTAGGGTTGGGCGCATTGTTATTGCTTTACCATGCAAGTTCTGGCAAACATATCAAAAAGAGAACAAAAAGCTTAGTGGGGAGTTATATCGCTGGGATCGGCACACTCGTGTTTTTGATCGTAGCAGCAATGGCTTTCTTGATGTTGAATTATTTTGAAACTCCGCTATATCCAGAAGAGTTGATGATCGTGATTGGGATGCTGATTGCTCTTGCGATCGCTGCCTGGGCTTTTTACTACCGACGAGGCAAGACGACTGAGCTTTGGTTGCCAAGAAGCGTAGCAAGGTTCGTTGATCGTCGTGCGAAAGAAACAAATAGCAATACCGAAGCTTTTTCTCTTGGCGTATTAACAAGTTTAGCAGAAATGCCATTTACATTAGCTTTGTTTACTGTGGCGGCAAATAGTATTACTGCGTTACAGCCACTTTGTCGAATTTTAGCCGTGGGCTTATATACTTTAGTAACGATTCTGCCGCTTATTGTTTTTCGGATTGCGATCCGGAAAGGTCAAAATGTAGCCGAGATCCAACGCTGGCGGGTAAAGAACAGAACATTTCTGCGCGCGGTAACTGGCGCTGGTTTTTTGGTACTAGGGATATTTATTTTTGCTTTTGAGGTATTATGACAAACAACATGGAAAAGATTCAGTTTGACGCAAAAGATTTTGCCGCCGATTTATTGGGGGAAGGGGAATCTTTGCATATACCAAGAGAAGCAACTTTGATAATTGCGGAGCGGACGGTGGAGGCGCTGGAACGATGGATGAAAGGTCGCACGACAATTACGAAAAATGAATTGGACCAGCAAATTGCAAAGTGTCTGGATAAATATAATAGCGATTTGGCTTATGTTTATCAAAACCGTGGTAAAATAATATAAAAGTAGTGGGAAATGGGTAGGAAATTTGATTATCAGTATGTAGTGATTGGTAGCGGCGCTGCTGGTAGCGCAGCGGCTTTGTTTGCGGCAAACTTAGGGGCGTGTACGGCTATAGTGGAGGCGGATCGGTGGGGCGGGACTACCTTAAATTATCGTGATGTTCCCTATGGGGCGGCGTTGGAATTTGCGCATACATATACGAAGGCTATAGAGGGAGCACGGTTCGGAATGTCGAGTTCCTCATTGAGGTATAATTACCCGACGGTCTTGAATTGGCAAGCCACTGCCGTACGTAGAGCAGGTGGCGGAAGTCGAAAAGTGTTCGAGAATGCAGGGATTGATTGTTACCATGGTTTGGCACAGTTTATCAGTCCACATGAGATTGTCGTAAATACGCAGCAGATTAGTGGCGAAAAGTTTTTACTGGCGATGGGATCGAATTTGGTGACAAGCGGAATTGCAGGAATCGAATCGGTGAATTGTTGGACACCTGATACGGCTCTGCGCATGGCAAAACTTCCAAAAGCCCTGCTGGTGATCGGAGGGGGATCGACAGGTTGCGAAATCGCAGAATATTTTGCAGCACTGGGTGTACAGGTCCTAATCGCCGAGGCACAGGATAGACTATTGCCGCGCGAAGACCCGGAGGTGGGCGATGTGATGAGTGGGCATCTGCAGCGTCATTTTCAGGTGGAAGTGCTAACTGGAGCGAGGGTAGTGGCTCTGGAACAGATTGCAAAAGAAAAACGAGTGATTTTTGTGCGCGATGGGCGAGAGAAATCGGTAAAAGTCGATGCCGTAGTGCTTGCGACGACGCCTGGGCCAGCGACGGATTGCGGGCTGGAAAATGCTGGAGTGAAGTATTCTTATACGGGAGTAGCAGTCAACTCAAATCTAAGAACGTCGAGTGGTCACATTTGGGCGGCAGGAGACGTAATCGGCGGAGAAAGCTCAACGGAAAAAGCAACTTACGAAGCAAAGCTTGCCACGACTAACGCATTGCGCAGAGGCGGAAACGATGTGAATTATACTGGTTTTGTACGCGTCACGAATACTTTTCCAGGCGTAGCGAAGGTGGGGCTAAACGAGATGGAATGTATCCAAATTAAGCAAAAATATAAATCTGCGCTGATTCCTCTTGAAATGATTAGCGCGTCGAATACGACGGATTTTCGGGAAGGTTTTGTAAAGTTAGTGGTTGACCAAAAACAGCAAATTCTCGGAGCGACAATCGTGGCACCGGAAGCGGATTTAATCATTCAGGAGATCGTTTTAGCACTCCGCAGCGGATTGCGCGCACAAGACATTGCTTCGACTCCGCATGTTGCGACAGGCTGGAGCGAAGCGATCAGAATCGCGGCACGCGAACTGTCTTAGGAAGACCACCTAGCCTTGGATAATGGTACCTGAGCGCCGTGCGAGCGCCAATTCGAGGTGGTCGGGTGAAGTAATGATGCCAGTCTTTTTCTTTTTGGCAAATTTAGTAATTGCTTGGATTTTTGGAAGCATAGAGCCGGAAGCAAAATGCTGTTCGGCGATGTACTTTTCTGCTTCCTGAACGCTAATCATTCCGAGAGCAACCTGATCGGGTTGACCATAGCGCAAGAAAGCGTTTGATACTGCCGTAACTGAGACCAAAATGTCAGCTTTAACAAGTTCGGCAAGTTTCTCAGCGGCAAAGTCTTTGTCAATAACGGCATCAACGCCCTTGAGAACCTTAAGGAGCTTTGTGCGAACGACCGGAATGCCACCGCCGCCCGCAGCGATGACGATTGCGCCGGACTGGACTAAGGACAGAATTTCTCGTTTTTCGACGATATCAATGGGAGTCGGCGACGGGACGATCCGGCGATAGCCACGGCCAGCGTCTTCACGCATTTCCCACCCCTTAGTTTTAGACAGTGCCAGGGCTTCCTTTGCGGTATAGAATTGCCCAATTGGTTTCGAAGGGTGGCGAAAAGCGGGGTCGTTACGGTCGACAACAACTTGAGTAACGAGGCTAGCGACCTTTTTAGTACGGTTTTCCCGAGCAAAAGCATTATCGATAGCTTGTGCGAGCCAATAGCCAATCTGCCCTTGGCTCATAGCGACGGCGGTCTCGAGGGGCATGGCCGGAGCGGCAGGCGTGGCGGCGGCTTCTTCGTGAATCAAAATATTGCCGACTTGCGGACCGTTGCCATGCGAAATAATGAGTTCGTATTTTTGCGATAGTTTAGCAATGATTTTGCCGATCTGTTCGGCAACGGCTTTTTGCGCTTCTGCCGTAGCTTCCCCGCTTTGCTGGAGAGCATTTCCGCCTAAAGCAACAACCACGCGCATTTTACTCATAAGGAAAGTATAAGCGAAAAAGATTTTTTTGGCAAATGCTTGACAAAATACTTATGCTGTGCTACAATGGGCATAATCCCCTTGCGGAGGGGCTAGTTTTGTGTGTCTTAATGGCGGTCGCAAGCGCTGCGGGGTTGGAAAGGCTGGAGGCTTAACTGCTAGACGAGCGTCAGAAACCTGGCTTTCCAAGCAAATGGAACATGTTTTTCTTATAAGCTTCGACACCGGGCTGGTCGAATGGATTAACGCCAACTAATTTGGCTGAGACGGCGCAGGCGAATTCAAAGAAGAAAATGAGCTCGCCCAAAGTATGCGCGTCAATTGAGGAACTTGCTTCGATCTCGAATACGGGAATACCGCCATCGCGATGGGCGGAGATAGTGGCATCGAGGGCGGTTTGGTTGAGATAATTAAGGCTTTTACCCTCGACATATTGTAGGCCATCAAGGTTTTCAGAAAGGTGCGGAACGATAAGATCGGAATGTGCTGCATCTCGGAATTTGAGGACAGTCTCGAAGATATCACGTCGGCCGTCTTGGATGTATTGGCCTAAAGAGTGTAAGTCAGTCGTATAGATGACAGAAGCTGGAAAAATACCTTGGTGTTGCTTCCCTTCCGATTCGCCAAAAAGTTGCTTCCACCATTCCGTAAAATAGCGTAAGCAAGGTTCAAAACTGGCTAAAATTTCCAGGTCATAACCGCGCTGGAGTAACTCCGCTCGAGCGGTAGCATAAAGGACGGAAGAATTTTTCTCTGGAGCAAATTTATCAACGCAATTGCGTTCAGAGGCGGCGCCACGGATTAGTGCGTCGATGTCGACTCCGGCAACCGCGAGAGGCAAGAGCCCCACGGCGCTTAAAACTGAGTAGCGACCACCGATATCATCTGGGACAATGAACCGAGTATAGCCTTCGGCAACGGCTTCATCGTGGAGAGCGCCACGACTAGAATCGGTCGTAGCATAAATGCGCTCGTGGGCATGGTCGCCATATTTTTCGACTAATTTCGCTTTGAGCAGACGGAAAGCGACGGCAGGTTCGGTCGTAGTGCCAGATTTAGAAATGACGTTGACAGAAAAATCAGAATCTCCGATCGTATCAAGGAGCTGCGCGAACTCGCGCGAGCTAAGCGAATTTCCAGCATAGAGGATTTTAGTCGAACTGGTAGGGCGAAGCGCCTCGATGATGGCGCGATGACCGAGATAAGAGCCGCCGATACCGACACAAACGAGATACTCTGAGTTCGACTGGATAGTCTGGGCGGCAGATTTGATGGCGGAAAGCTCCTCGCTACGAGACTGGAGCGGCAAATCGAACCATCCGCCCATCGGATCATGGCGAATCTCATCAATTAAAGACTCGATACGCGCGGAGTCGACTTTGATATTTTGGATGGAACGAAAGCGAATCATTGTTTACCTCGTTTAATATAAGTATCTTCTTTTTCAAGCTGAGCACGAAGGATATATTCGCGGCACTGATTGTCGGAATTACAATTTGCCGGCTCATAACTATACGAACTGGCATCCGTACCGAGATTATATCCACGCGGATCAGTAAAAAGCTGTGGATCAATCACGGGCAGATTATCCTCGGAGATTTCTGACGGATAATAGCCATTAGCGGGATAAAAATATTCTTCTAGCGCGTAATACATGGCATTAATAGCGGTTTTGCGGTCTTCGTCGCGGTTCATGGCATCAACGTTGGCTTTTTGGATAAAGAAAATAATCAAGAGTAATGTTGCAAAAGTGCCAACGATGAGGAGCTCGATGAGGGTGAAACCTTTTTTGGTCTTCATAGTATGATTATAGCATAATTGGAGCCGCATGATACGGGTTTACGAATTTTACTAAAGCATTTGAGATGTAATGAAACAACCAAGCTCAGAGGTCTTACGAAAATCAGCCGGGAAAAAGTGGCACACTACGTCATCAACACTATCATGTTTTTGGCCGGCGACAGCATAAAGTCGATCAACTTCATCTTGGTTCTGTTCATCGCAAACCATGATGGTTGTGCCTCCGTGTTTCTTGACATACGTCATGACCGGTACATCAGTCGGTCCATCTCCAATATAGACTACACCCGAGCAGTCTTCGGGAGAACCGGTGGTCGATTCTGCAATCTTGCGCAATGTGTCGGTTTTGGCTTCGGCGCTCATAACGTGATCAGGAGCAATAGCTTCACCGTTTGCGTCGTAACGTAGCGTAGAGGCAAAGATAGCGGAAAAACAAGGGGAGATGACAGTATGCTCGAGATAAGCTTTGGAACCGGAGCTAAGCAAATAGTTTTTAACGCCAGAGGTTTTGACCGCGCGTAAAAACTCTGGAACTCCTGGGCGATATATGCGCTGGTCAGCACCGAGAGCGATATTTTCGTCGGTTAAGCGGTAACCTGCGGATCGTATGATAGTGAGAATATGGCGTATCATCGCATCGTAGACGTCAATATGGTCATGATGAGCGAGTTCGTGGACGTTCTGAAAGAAAGTCGGATTTTCGCAGCCACCCTCAAGGCCAGATTTTTCCAAGATAGCAAACTTGGGGCAAACGTCAGGAGTGAGCGTGCCATCGAAATCGTAAATGATAGCTCTAATTTTATCCATATCATAAGGACGAATATGTAATTTGTACTTATGATATGGTAGTACCGACTGGGTTTGAACCAGTGACCTTGGGCTTATGAGTCCCACGCTCTAACCAACTGAGCTACGGTACCACGAATATGTTTCTATTATAACACATCTTTTCTTTCTGGGGTGTAAATTGGGGGCGTTCCTAGCTCAAATACTGGCTCGATTTAAGCACTGGCAACTACCAAGAGCGACCGTGAATGATGAGAATAAAGTTGTTCTAGCCGAGAAGTCGTTTTATAAATGGTTAAATAGCTATGGTTGGGAATTAAGTAGTATGGATGCCTACACGGGTGTTGGGCTTCCGTACTGGAATAGTAACACCATCCGCTATAACATTCGGCTACAACCTTTCTACTTAGCGAATGCTGGATTTTACAGCGCCGGCATAACACGCACTGACGGGTTCTACCTTTGGTCAAATACGCCCGCTGCGGGACCGAGTTACGCAGGTTATCTAGGCTACGACGGTTACTTCGTCGTCCCAGCTTGGCAGGGTAACTATCGACGCGCTGCCGACTCCCTTCGCTGCCTCACTCAGTAGTATATATTATGTGTGTATCTACTAATATCTATGATGCATGTATTACACTATGAGTATGATATGGATCCGAGGTTGATTCATCTTTAACGGTTAGTCCGGCGCCTTCACATGACGAAGCAGTTTGTCATGATTTGCCGTTCGCCCAGAGTTGTGCTACAATGAGGAAGTTACTGTAAATACGATGGAAGGGTGGCCGAGTGGTTGATGGCACTGGTCTTGAAAACCAGCAGGTTAACGC
>CAYXZG010000016.1:0-18791 GCA_964469535.1 uncultured Candidatus Saccharibacteria bacterium | reverse complement strand
ATAGCCTTTATAGGCTTTCTAATAAAATTGTTGGAAAAAGAGTTGACAGATCATTCAGCAGGCCCCATAAGCTATCATTGACTAAAACCGCCTCCCAATGTCCAGCCCCGGTTTCCGGATTCGTCACTACCCAATTTGCTTTAGCGCTTGGCAGTTGCCAGTGCTTAGGGCAGATCGACTAGCAATAGACTAAATTTCATTTGAACTTGTAAAACCTTTACAAAATCAGCTAGACTTTTCTCTATAAAATCAGTTGGTTTATGTCTTAATGAACCAAAAAGCTTCAACCACGAGAAATCCTAAGCACTGGCAACTACCAAGAGTAGTATTAAACGAAGACAAGGTTACGACAGCGGCGAATAAAACGTTCTATGCTTTATTCAATAGTTATGGCTGGACACATGACATCGATAACGCTAACGGAGGCTATGGGCACGAAGAATGGACTAATAATGGCACTGATTTTAGCATTAAACTTAACCCCTTCTTTCTCAATGCGACCGAATTAGTTGACCTCGTACACGGAACATTACGTAACCATGGCATGAGTGGTGCGCTATGGAATGGCACTGCCAAGAACGTGGTCAATGCGCAGGGGCAGCTTTGCGGAGTTTACTATTTAGCATTTGGCAGTGATGGATACAGCCGATACTTCGGAACAGCTCGCAGTGACTATAATCGCATGAATCCTACTCCTCTTCGCTGCCTCACTCAGTAGTAGTATCCTCTAGTGGGTAGATATAATATGATAGATATTTATCCTTCTTTAAGGAATTCGTCGAGGTTAAAGCCCTCAGTGTCAACATTTTCGTGGCCTAAATCGAAGCGTAGCTGTGGGTTTTGTTCGGCAATCTTCTTGCGTGGATAACCTTTAATCTTAATATCATCAATCGTAAAGTCATAGAAATCGGTCTTATCTGTATTAAGCCAAACAGTCGGCGAACATGCAACAGGTTTGCGACGCAGCATAGTACGCGCAGCATCCATGTGGCGATCATAGATATGGACGTTTTGGACGAGCCAAGAGAACCGACCTGGAATATAGCCGCAATGTCGCGCAACTAGATAAAGGAAGATCGTGTATTGCACCTGATTGATGCAGCCGGCCGCCATAAAATCGCTTGAACGCTGGAACAAGCACATGTCAAGATAATCTTTGCCGTCTTTCGCATGACGAACATTCCAGGCTGTTTGATAGGCGCAAGGCTTCAAGCCGTGTTTGTCCTCAAAATCACTCATTTGCCACATATTGATAATGTGACGACGACCATCAGGGTTATTCTTAATATCGTCAAGCAAGGCATGCATAAGGTTGTGTCGACGGATTGTTTCGCCGTAGACTGATCCAATCGTCCGATCGCCAAGATCCCATTCATCCCACCAAGTAATACCATATTTTTCTTTGAGCAAATCGAGATTATTCGACGCGTCCTGGTAAATCCAGAGCAACTCACCGATTGCGTAGCGGACAGCGATTGGGCGGAGCGTAATGAGCGGAAATTCGCCCTTCGAGAGGTCGTAAGTCGTCATCGCGTGGTTGACATTCCAAGTGTGAGCCGGAACGCCATCGCCATATTTTGAACTGGGATATTTCTCAAAGTTTCCCTCATCAATGATGCGCTGAATGATTTCTCGGGTATAGATATCACCTTTCGTACCGGGAAAATCCGTAGCGGATTGGACAGAAGGGTTCACGAGAGATTGCGCGGCAGGCAAGCTCTGAGAAGATGGGGCAGCGGATATAGAGGAGGTAGTCCCTGATTCGCTCATCACAGACGTGGTACGTTCGGAATCAGTCCGCCAAATCGGGATAACGCCAAAGAGCTTTTGTTTTTGGATCTTAGTGACCGTAGTGGTCGTTTTGTCATTCGACATAAATACCTCCTTATGTGCTCTGCCCAAAAGCAAAAATAGTTCCCTGTTTGTTTCAGTGTACCATAAATATTTTGGGCGAAACGTGTATTTTTTACAATGTAGCTCTGGACTGGAACGAGCGCTTCTGCTTATGTTATAATGAACTTATGGTTGTTTGGATGATTCTGGGGTTGATTATATTGGTTGCTGCAGGCGCAGCGGCTGGTTTGGTGCTATTTTTGAGATCACCAAGATATCGCATGGAAAAGTTAGGCTATCCAAAGGATGAAATTACTTTAATTGTGAACGCACTAAGTCGTGAACAGCTCGAACAGTTGCTTGCGACGGACTATAACGCGGAAGTTGCGACTTTTTTGCGTCAACCAGATGCGCGGAAAGAAAAAATAACCGACTACTTGTACGCGCACGCAAAATATGGACTACCAGTCCCGGAGACAGTCGTGTTAGTAAACCACCCGAGCTATCAGCCAGAAGAAGATTGGGATCTGGAAAAGTTAATGATTCTATTAGAGCCATATTATATTCCCGAAAACAAGGCACGCTATTTTCATTATCTCGCCGCAGCAAAGAAGGCGGCAGCGGCGACGGTCGACAAATCGACAGTGCCAATCTTAACAGCGCACGACGTTGTGGCGCTCGTTAATACGAACCACGATCAGCCTTTCTACACGACGGCGCAGCCAGCAAAAGTTAGCCAGCGCGAGCAAGTGCTAGTTAATCAATATTATTATTTGACTCCTGATTATCGACCAAATTTATTACCGCTCGATCATCACTATGGCGATCCAGAGTTACAAATCGAGGCTGAGGCATATCAGCACTTCCGGGACATGTTTCAGGCAGCTTCGGACACAGGATTAATATTATACGTTACATCTGGGTATCGTAGCTACGAAGAGCAGGTCGCCGCATTTGCACATTACGCGACGGAAAAAGAGGCAAAACAAGCGCACGCTGCAAAGCCAGGCTTTTCTGAACACCAAACAGGATATGCGTTGGATATTTTTGCCCCAGGAGCAACGAAAGCAACTTTTCGGTTCACTCCGGAAGCAAGATGGTTAGCGATGTTTGCCTATCGATTCGGATTTATTCTGCGTTACCCCGAAGGAAAAGAGGATTTGACTGGATTTCCCTATGAAGCGTGGCATTATCGCTACGTTGGAGTTGATTTAGCGAAGAAGGTGCAAGAAAGTGGCCTAACCTACGAGGAATATTGGGCGTTCTACATTGATCGCAGTAATGCTTCTCAATAGGTTAGGCCGACGGCTTTCGGCAGGTAGCGTAACTAGTCTAGGTTGACTACTTCATAATCGCGTGAGCCAAGACCGATTGCGGCAGCATGCTCGATGAGATAGCGACCGTTTTGACGTTCAACACGTTCGATGAAGTGTTCACGGCCGGGGTCATCTGAACTCCAGATCAGATCGATACAAAATTGGTCTAGTGCAACCGGGTCAAGCGATCCGGCAATCCCGATATCGGCCATACAAGGTGCTTCGGGCTCCGCAGCACAATCACAATCTACGGAAAGATTGTTGATAACGTTAATATAAACGATTGGTTTGCCCTGTGCGGCGAAATAGTCCGAAACTGCCTTCGCAGCTTCAGCCATTGATTCGAGAAAATCATCCTGGGGCGGGAGCATATCGGACGGATGTTCAGGATCATCAAAGCAATGGAGGAAAGCTTCGAGATCGCGCGACTCGCCAGCGGTATGGATGTAAGTTTTGCCGACGGCAGAAGCAATGCCGATCGACTGATTTTTAAGAGCGCCGCCATAACCACCCATTTGATGTCCTTTGAAATGGGCAAGATTAATCATTGAATCGTAATGGTCAAGGTTCGCTCCGACGATATCGACAGCCAGATGCTTACCATTTTGGACAGGGATTTCGACATCGCCAAATTCATCCATAATATCGACCTCGGCGATTTTGTCAAAACCATGTTCAGCGATCGTTTGACGATGGAGATCGGTTGCGTTGCGCGCGCCCTGATAGGCAGTATTACATTCGACGATCGCGCCGTCAACTTTGTGGACAAGATCTTTAATCAATTCTGGTTTCAAATAATTAGGATTACCGGCCTCACCGGTCGAAATTTTGACTGCGACCTTGCCTGGCAGCGCACCACCGAGTTTCTCAAACACTCGGATCAAAGCGGCTGGAGAAATTTCCTTTGTGAAATATACTTTTGGTTTTTCCATATTTCCTCGCTTAAACTATTACTTCTAATAATTATAGCGAAGATTTGATAGAATAAAAATATGAAGACGCGCGGATTCGAAATCGCAAAAGGATGGGAAGATAAAAATATCCAATTGCCAAGACGGGCGACTGCGCAAGCGGCCGGATATGATATCGAAGCGGCCGAGGATATAGTAGTACCGGTTTTTCAGCCAGGAATGAAGCCAACGCTAATTCCGACGGGGCTGAAGGCCTATTGCCAAGCAGATGAATGCTATTTCGTTCTGAATCGTAGCTCAGGCGCGAACAGAGGAATCGCGCTGGCGAATGGGGTTGGGCTCATTGATGCGGATTATTACGAAAATCCAGCGAATGATGGACATTTTTGCGTGATCGTCTTTAACGTTTCCGACCACGATTTGCTCATTAAAAAAGGTGATCGGATCGCGCAGGTTGTTTTCCAAAAATTCTTGATCGCCGATGGAGACGCAACGCAGGCCAAAATACATCGCAAAGGCGGACTCGGATCGACTGGATAGATCGGGTCTAGAATTTGCGAATTTTCGGACGAGATTCGCTTGGTCGGGGCTTTTTGGAAGCTTTGGATGTAGGCGGTTTTGGTGCGGACGGTTTTGACGTGGATGTTTTTAGCTCCTTTTGCTCCGAAGTTTGATCTGGAGATTTGGTGCGTGACTCGGGTGTGCGATTAGATGATTTTTGCACAGTCTTGCTTTTCTCAGTTTTTGGCTTCGACGGAGCGGGCTTGGGCCGTGAAGTGGCTTGCGAGGTAGACTTTGGATCGGGTGACGAAGGTTTAGGCTTGTTAGCGTCAGAAACGCTAGTAGTACCGGCGACAGGCCGGACCGTTGCGGCCTCAGGCTGGCTAGAGGGCGCTTTCCCGTCTATCTTTTGATCTTTCTGGGCGGTTTTTGTTTTGTCCTGCGACGGAGGCACAATGGCTTCTGGGATTTCTTCATCAATCGGAATCATCTTAATACGAGGTAAAACTACATACTTACCGAGTTTGCCGCTCATGACAAAATCTACGAGCAATAAGATGTAGCCGCCAATTAGAATAAGCGAAGCTAGTGTAATGAGCCATTCGACCATTTCTAGAATACCAACCTCCGCATAGTTCATGAAGCCGAGCGGATAAAGCCATTCCGTATAAGGAGAAAGATATTCGGCGGTCAAAATCATGCCAGCGCAGTACATGGTCGGTCCGGCGAGCCAGTAGAGCGGGTCGATCGGCTGCCAAGTCCCCTTACGGGCAAATAAGAGCCAGTCCATTAAAACTAGGAACGGCAACATGAAGTAGATCAGTGCCGCATGCCATCCGCCAGCGCCAGGCAGGTATAAATCCTGCAAGCGATAGTTCACAGTTGCAACCATGATGAGGGCAAACGAGACCATTAAGCCGCCGTCGAGCGAGGGGTAGAGCGTTTTGCCGAGCGGGCGACGCCGAGAAAGCGCGATCATAAGGGCTGACAAAAGATAGTAAACCATCGCAACGCATAGAACGTAGGTCGAGAACAGGCGCCAGGCAGACATGCCGAAGCTAGCTAGTGATATCCAAAAGCCTAGACACGCCAAAAGGCCGATAAAAAGTTTGTAGCAGGCAGACGCTGACCGACTTTGGATATACATAACTAGATTATAAGACTTTGCCAGGGTTTAGACAAGATGGCCAGAGCGGTAATTCGCAATTGCGGCGGCGAGCGCTTCGTGACCCAGGACAGAACAGTGGAATTTGTGCGGAGGGAGGCCACCGAGAAAGCTGGCAATTTCAGAAGGACCGATCTTCAAGGCATCGTCAAGTGTACATCCGATTGCTAGTTCAGAGAGCGCAGAAGTAGAAGCAATCGCACTCGCACAACCATAGGTTTTCCATTTTATTTCCGTAATCCGGTCATTCTGGACGCGGATAAACATTTTCATTTGATCGCCACAAACTGGGTTGCCGACTACGCCTTCAGCATCGTGCGGAAAGGCCGACTCGTCGCCCATGAGAAAGTTGCGGGGATTCAAAAAATGATCTTTGACGATGTCGGAATATACCCAATCTGAAGTTTTAGCATTGACTTTTTTACCATTCTGTGATACAATGGAAGGTTGGGGGTCATTTTTGGACATTTTTCACCTCTTTTCTATCGTTTTCGGTAATTTTGATGGTACTAATTCCCTGCAATCGGCGAATGATGCTCGGTAAAATTGCCATGACACGCTGAATATCTTGATTGGTAGTTCCGAGCCCGAGCGAAAAACGCAGACTACTGTGCGCACGTTCGGCATCGTGGGTCGTCGCCATGAGAACATGGCTAGGCTGCAGGTCGCCCGCCGCACAAGCCGACCCGGTCGAGACTGTGATACCCGCAGTATCTAAGTAAAGTTGGATCGACTCGCCCTCGGCGGCGCGAAAGCTCACATTGAGAATATTCGGGAGCGAATCGTCGAGCGGGCTATTGAGCCTGCTGAATGGTACTTCCGCCAGGATGCGCTCAGCGAGGAGATCACGCAGAGGACGAAGATTCTGATACTGCTCAACGCTACGATATTCCAGGCACCATTTTGCAGCTTCACCGAAGCCCGCGATCGCCATGGTGTTGCTGGTGCCGGCTCGGCGTTTATGTTCTTGGTGCCCGCCGATAATGAGCGGCTGAAAGGGCGCGGAGTGTCGCACATAGAGCGCGCCGATGCCGGTCGGGCCACCGATTTTATGGGCGCTGATCGTTAAATAGTCAAGATCGAGAGCCTTGACGTCAAGGGGGATCTTACCGAAAGCTTGCGTAGCATCGGAATGAAGATAAGTAGGATGCGGGCTACTAGAGGAATGTACATGCCGCGCGATGGTGGAGATTGGCTCGATTGTACCAAGTTCGTTGTTTGCCAGCATGACCGAAACTAGATCAGCATCATCGGGAAGCGAATTTGGATCAACCCTTCCCCGTTCATCGACTTTGATTAAGTTAATTTTTCCGGCACGAGCCTTTGCTGAGTCGAGCAATGAGGCATGCTCGATTTCGCTGACTGCGATAGATTTACCGGAAAAGATATTAGTTACGGTATTATTAGACTCGGAACCACCAGAGGTAAAAATAATTTCTGAAGGGTCGGCATTGATCAGCTTAGCGACATATGAGCGCGCTTCTTCGATTAAAGCATTTGCGCGTTGGCCGGGAGAGTGCAAAGACGAAGCGTTGCCAAGTTCGGCGTTTATGACACTGAGCATTTTAGCTTTGACGACGTCAAGTAGGGGCGAGGTCGCGGCATAATCGAGGTAAGTTGTCATCATTTTTTTATATACTCCACGATCTGGCAATTGATCCCATTTTCCGAAAAATCCTTTAGGACAGTGCGAAGATACCGAGAACGATCAAAGTCGGGGAAAAAGGTGTCGGCGGGCTTCTCAGCGTCAACTTCTGTTAAATAGAGCTTTGTGGCAGCCGTAAGATACATTTGATAAAGGCTTGCGCCGCCGATGATAAAAACTGCTTGATCGCATGAACAGATAAAGTCGTCTAGATCGTCACGGTGATGAAAAACCGTCACGTTCTCGGCTGGTATCGCACTACGAGAGAGGACATAATTGGAGCGTTGGGGCAGAGCGTGGCCGATCGAAGCAAAAGTCTTACGCCCCATGACGACAGGATGATGAAGCGTCGTCTTGCGAAAAAAGCGCATGTCTTCACGAAAGTGCCAGAGAAGAGATCCGCCTTGACCGATACCAAGGTCTTTGCTCACGCAGGCGATGAGGGAGAGGTTATTCATGAGGGTTACTCGACTTTGAGGATTTTACCAGTACCAGGCTCAAGGTGGAGCAAACGCTGGTTGCGTGAACCGCGGAATTTGACCGTAAGATCACGCTCGGCGAGAATAAAAGGACCGTCAATGAGCGCGTCGAGGCTGAGGAGAAAATCCCATTTTGCCCCGCCGGCTTCTTGGAGCTGTTCGTAGGTATAGCCTGTGAAAGACCAGACATTCCAGCCCATTTCGCGTCGGCACCAATCGGCAATTTCTTTACAAGCGATGGGCTGCTCGAAGGGCTCGCCGCCACAGAAGGTGAGACCGGCCTGACCGCGAAACTCACGAAGACGGTTCTTAATATCATCAATGTCAGCATCGAAGCCAGCATTAAAGTCCCATGTCTCCGGATTTTGACAGCCAGGACAGTGGCGGCGGCAACCCTGCGTCCAGATCACTGCGCGCAGGCCATCACCATTGACAATATTATCGTGCTCTAGCGGTCCGGAAAGGCGGATTGTGCTGGCGTCGTGCTGATTATTCATGTTTTTTGAATTCCCGTTTTAGTGATTATACTACATTTTACCGGTCATTGCGCCTTGAGCGGCCTTGGCGCGTTCACGAGCGGCTTTTTCTTCGCAACTATAAACACCGGTGACATTATGTTTGACGCGGTCGCGCTCTTCGGCTTTTTTGCCATCATTCCAGCGCTCGAGCGAGCCGACGAGATAGCCAGTAATTCGGCGGAGGCGCTCAAACGGCACATCACCTTCGCTCTCAAGACGGCCGCAGGCTGGGCAGCGATCACCTTTAATAATACCCGAGAAGCCGCAAACTGGGTCACGATCGACGGGATGGTTGACGGAGCCATAACCAATGCCAGACTCCTTCATCTTGCGAATCACGGCTTCGAAGGCCTCGATGTTCTGAGTTGGATCGCCGTCAAGCTCAATGTAGGTAATGTGCCCAGCGTTGCAGAGGGCGTGATAGGGTGCTTCGATTTCAATCTTTTCAAACGCTGAGATTGGATAATAAACCGGCACGTGGAAAGAGTTGGTATAATAATCACGGTTCGTGACACCCTCGATATTGCCATATTCCTTGCGGTCAAGCTTTGTAAAGCGGCCGGCAATGCCTTCAGCCGGAGTGGCGAGAAGAGAGAAATTGAGGTGGTATTTTTTGGCATACATGTCACAGCGCTCGCGCATGTGCGTAATAATATCGAGACCAAGCTCACGAGATTCTTCGTCCTCACCATGATGTTTTCCAGTCATCGCGACAAGACATTCGGCAAGACCGATGAAGCCAATGCTGAGCGTGCCATGTTTAATAACGTCGCGAAGGGTGTCGTTCGGTCCAAGTTTCTCGCTGCCAAACCAGTTGCCTTGACCCATGAGGAAGGGAAAGTTGCGAACGTGTTGATTAGCTTGAAACTCGTAGCGCTCGAGCAACTCGTCGGCGACTAGATCCATTTTTTCGTCCAAATCTTTGTAGAAACCGGACCAGTCGGCTTCGGAGCGTTCACCAAGAGCTATGCCATGCTTAATGCCGAGGCGCACGAGATTGACAGTTGTGAAGCTACAGTTACCGCGGCCGGTCGTAATGCCGTCAGACTCAGGAAAGACGCTCGAATAGACGCGCGTGCGGCAGCCCATAGTTGCGATTTCAGTGCGGTAGTCGCCAGGTACATAGTTCTTGAGGTTGAACGGGGCGTCGATAAAGACAAAGTTCGGGAAAAGGCGTTTTGCTGAGACTTCCATACTACGTTTAAAGAGGTCATAGTTGGGATCTTCGGGATTGTAGTTGATTCCCTCTTTGACTTTGAAGATGGAGATCGGGAAAATCGGGGTTTCGCCGTGTCCTAGGCCAGCGTCGGTCGCATCGAGCAATGCGCGGCTCACGAGGCGGCCAGACGGCGTCGTATCGGTGCCGAAGTTGATGCTTGTGAATGGAACCTGCGCGCCCGCACGAGAGTGCATAGTGTTGAGGTTATGAATGAAGCCCTCCATGGCTTGAAAAGTTTGTTTTTCGACATCACGATTCGAGGTCTCAACCACCTTTTCAGGAACGCCAAGCTGTTGGAGACGAGCGGTATCGCCATAATGGAGATCATCTGGGATTTTGATCGTAAGATCTTCACCGGTAAAGTCGTTGTATTTACTAAGATTGCTCTTGAGGGCTTTGCGAAAACTTTTATCAACGCCCGGAGCCATCGCGTAGTCGAAATTGGGGATTGATTGGCCGCCGTGCTGTTCGTTCTGATTTGCTTGAAGAATAATTGCAGCGAGTGCGCCATAGCTGCCGATACTGTTCGGGGTGCGAAGATGACCGTGGCCAGTATTGAAACCACCGTTTTCAAAAAGGCGGAAAGGGTCAGTCTGACAGCAAGTCAAGGTACCGGTCGCGTAGAAATCGAGGTCGTGGACATGAATATCGCCATTATCGTGCGCAGCGGCAAATTCTGGCTTCATGAGGAGACTTTTGGTGAAGATCTTTGAGCCCTCTGCGCCGAATTGAAGCATCTTACCCATAGCGGAGTTGCCGTCAACGTTGGCGTTACCACGTTTAACGTCAGAATCTTCAGAGGCATCAGCAACAGCGATTGTTCGGTAAATGTTCATGAGATTGCTCTTGGCTTCGCGGACACGGTTACGCTCTTGACGATAGGTAATGTATTCTTTAGCCGTGCGCTTGAAAGCTGATTCCATCAAGACCTGTTCGACGATATCCTGAATTTGCTCGACATTTGGCGTACGCTGCTTAATGGTCTCCTGGGCGCGTTTGATCACCTTGTCAGAAAGTTGTTTTGCGCGATCACGTTTGAATTCTTCCGTCACTAAACCAGCCTTAGCAATAGCCTCAGTAATTTTTTCAGGCTCGAAATTCACAATTTTGCCGTCACGTTTCACAATCTTTTTGAACATAAAAAATATTACCTCCTAATTGTTTCTAATGGATTATGTTTATTTTGTGATTCCCTGACGCTATATATAGCGTCTTATGATTATTTTAAGACACTAGATATAGCGTGTCAATAATTTAGTTGTGCTAATTTTGGGGAGTTTTCCACATATTTTCACCCCTGTAAAATGGGTGGTCTAAGCGTGAATACTATGGCTTTCGCGCCACCAGCGAATGGCACCCTAACGACTATTTTCGCTGGGTCAAGAATTTATAACCTTCAAAAATCGCAAGCGGAATAAAGAATGACGTTAGTAGCGTAATCAAGAGGGCTGGAAGCGGGACCGAAACAGTATTCACAATAGCCATAAGCGGTCCGAAGAGCGCAAGAATCTGAAGAATAATAGCGGCAAGCATGGCGAGATGGAAGCTGCGGTGTTCCACCTTAATTCGACGCCAGGCCGATTCGTATGTACCGCGTGCAGAGAAGGCACTTGCCCACTGCATGACGACCAGAGCCGTAAAGGCGAGCGTATTGGCTTGATGGACATCACCGAGCAACGTGTTCGCAGCATAATAGGTCGCGAGCGTGCCGCCAGCCATCACGAAGGCGATTAGTGTCATGCGGCCAAACATCTTGCCAGACAAAATTGGGGCGTTTTTTGGCTCAGGCTTCTGACGGAGAACCTTTTGTTCGGGCGGCTCGAGGCCAATCGGGATAACCATGAGCGAATCCGTGACAAGATTGATCCAGAGGATCTGAATCGGCGTGAGAAGCTGACTACCGGAGAAAATCAACGCCCCTAGCATAGTTAAAGCCTCACCAGCGTTCGTAGCTAGAAGGTAGCCGAGCATGCGACGGATATTAGCGAGTACAGTCCGGCTCTCTTTGATGGCTTCGGTGATGTTTTTAAAGTTATTATCCAGTAGCACAATGTCGCCGGCATCCTGAACGATCGAGGGACTATCACCCATCGCAATGCCAACGTGCGCACCGACCAGCGCGGGCACATCGTTGACGCCATCACCGGTCATTGCGCAAATCTCCGTGGCCTTAATAGCAGAGAGGATACGATACTTATCTTCGGGAGTAACCCGCGCAAAAATTGTAATCGTCTTCACCATATCGGCGAGATCTTCATCGCTGATATTACCGAGCTTTGAGCAGTCAAGCACTTGAGAAAAATCATCAGCCAAGCCCAGCTCGCGGCCGATGGCGTAAGCCGTGCCCGCATGATCGCCAGTCACCATCTTGGTTTTTACTCCCATGCGCGCACATTGGCGAATCGCAGCCGGAGCTTCACGGCGCAAAGCATCGGCGACCGCTATAAAACCCTCAAATTTGAGCACACTGTTTTTATCGAGGCGAGCTAACTCGTTGATCTCGCGGTTAAGATGACCGCTCGCAATCGCGATAACTTTATAGCCTTTATTGGCAAGCTCAAGAAGTTTGGCATCGGCAGCTTCGCGCTCCTTCTGGGTAAGACGACTGCGGTTTAGAATGGTCTCTGGGGCGCCTTTTACGCGCAGGATCAGCCCGTTGTCGCTAGAATAGAGATTGCCCGAAAGTTTGATACTCTGGTCGAAAGCGTAGAGGCGGAGCGACTCAAGCTGTTTGATTTGGAAATTTTCTTTTTTGAGATAGTCGAGGATACAGACATCGAGCGGATCCATCACGCCAACACCACCATCCGTATTAACAAAAACCGACTCGAGGAGCGCCGTTCGAGCGAGCGCGTCTAGAAATTCGCGTTTTGGCTTATTAGTCCAGATTTCTTTAAGTTCGAGGCGATTCTCGGTCAAAGTACCGGTCTTGTCGCTCGCAATCGTAGTGACGATGCCGATCGACTCGATAGCCTTGAGCTCTTTGATAAGTGCTTTCTTCTTGGCCATGCGCGTAGCACAGAGCGCCAAAATAATCGAAATTGCGATAGGCAGTCCCTCCGGGACGGCCGAGACGATCATGGCGAGCGTAAATTCGAGAGCGTCTAGGAGCGGAATGTGATCAATCATTTGGATGATGAAAACCACAATCGCCAGCGCAACAACGACGGCAGCAATCTGAGCGACAAGCTTGTTCATCTTTGCTTCAATCGGGCTACCTTCGTTCAGAGAAGTCGCAAGCGAAGCAATGCGGCCATATTCAGTATTATTCCCGGTCGCAGTAACAACGAAGCGACCAGTGCCAGTAATGACGAACGACCCGGAGAAGACCATGTTGCGTTGCTCGTAGACCTTTTTAGCACCGGAAACTGCTTTAGCATCCTTTGCAATTGGCTCTGATTCACCGGTCAACATCGATTCGTTCGTCAGAAGTCCAGATTCATTAACGATACGACCGTCCGCAGGAATTCGATCTCCTTCGCGCAAAATCACAATATCGCCGGGCACCAAATCAGTTGTTTCTACAGAAATTTCTTCGCCCTCGCGTAAAACCGTGACGGTATGGATCGTGCTATTCTTGAGCGAACGTAGAATTTTTTCGGTCGAGTAGCTTTGGACATAATAAATAATGGCGTCAACTGCGATAATGACACCAATCGTTGCGGCTTCAAGCCAATTCTGCTGGACTGCGGAAAGCACCAACGCGATTACTAAAATAACCATGAAAATATCGAGAAAAGGTTCGATGATTTTACGCCAGAGTGGGGTTTCTGCGACCTGAAGAAGATTGCGCCCATAGGTCGCTTGGCGCTTGGCGACCTCTTTTGCGTTCAAACCAGTCTCGGGCTGAACGCCAAACTCCGCAAGTACCTCCTTCGTAGTCTGGTTATAGAAATTAGCCATGAGATTAGTATAACGATAGTCAAGCTTTTTGTCCAGCCAATGCTTCCCAGTCCCAAAGGCTGAGGTCTCCGGCGCGAGCATCAGGACTAATTCCCTGGCTTTCGAGCAAAGCACGCCACTCGGCCTTGGAGCGGCTAGGTGCGGGATGCTTCGAGCTAGGCGCAGCGGCAAGGTTGGCACAAAGCTTTTTACGCGGGCTCGAAAAACCGACTTTGGCTAGCTCAAGACAACTTGGATCGACGACCGGAGATTCGAGCGGTGTCAGCACTAGTACCTCGCTATCAACTTTGGGCGGCGGAGTAAATTCGGCGGCAGGAACGATAGGTCCCAGTTCCACTTCGGCGAGGTTCTGGACAGAAAGTGAGAGGAGTGAAGCTCGTCCGGCGTCCGCAGCGACACGTTCAGCAACTTCCTTCTGAACAAGAAGGACGATCTTCTGCGGCCGTGGCGTAACGGTAAGGAATTTATGGATGATGGGCGAAGTAATATAATACGGAATATTGCCAGCGACAACGTAGCGGTCGGTATTTAGAACTTTGCGCACGTCAATGGCGAGGATGTCAGCGTTCTCAACCCGGAGATGCTTGCCTGGAAAAGAGGCGGGGAGTTTGCGCGCGAGATCGGCGTCAAATTCAACTGCAACAATTGCGGAGAAATACTTGAATAAGCTCGAGGTAAGCGTACCGAGACCGGGGCCAATCTCGAGACAAGTCTCGACGCCGGGGACGGCGGCGAGACGAGCAATTTCGTCAAGAATGGCGCGATTTTTGAGCCAATGTTGGCCGAGAGATTTCTTGTTTTTTAGTACCATTTATGCGCCCACCACCAATCCATCGCTTGGTGCCAACCGCCATAGCGGTTCGTCACATAGTGAATCATCCAGCGAATCTGCGTGACAGGGTTCGTCTCCCAGTCGTCGCCGAAGGCAGCCATCTTGTTGCCAGGGAGGGACTGCGGGATACCGTAGGCGCCGGAGTAAGCGTTGCGTGCGTCGACGCGACAGCCAGATTCATGATAAATCAAGGTCAAGGCGATTTCAAGGTCGGCGTCAGAAACACCCGCCTCGCGCGCCCAAGCAGCACAGGTTGCTTGTTCGGGAGCGATCGACGGACGAGCGCCGACAATACGAATTTCGGGAACTGGCTCGTGCGTGACTTCTTCAGAGACAACTGTGCGCGACACCTCAACGTTATCAACAAATTCGACCGAGTAGACGGTGGTTTTACGACCATCTTCGCCAGCTCGCTCAAGGACACTTTCGCCCTTCGCCATATTATAATCATAACGGGTCTCAGTCGGATACGAAATGACCTCATCGACCGTGATCGAGCGGCCGCCGTTGCGCGCAATGCGGTAAGTCGAAAGCGCGCCGGCCTCGAGGAAGTTTTGGTTAAATTCTGGGGCTACTTCATCGCCGTCGTAAACGGTCAGCCCAGCGTCAAGGGCGATCTGTTTCGGGTCGTGGCTAGCGGTCATAACATAACGACGATTCACGCCATCAATCACTAACGCTGGACGCGCTCGATAGATATTAATATTGTAATTACCAGCAATTTCTGAGTCGAGGCTCGGCTCAACAATATCGGTCTCCGCTACAACGACTGCTGAACGCTCGAGCACTTCCGCAACGGTCGTTGGTGCGGTTTTGACGGTCAAAATCGAATCGCCGTCGTGGATCGTGACAAAATATTCCTGGTTTTCGCTACTGGAAACGATCGGGGTGCCTTCATCATCAGCGTAGACGGGAGCTTGGTTCGCCAAAGCGGTGCAAGAAAAAGCCAAACCAGTCACTGCCGCAAGCAGCCCAGCACAAAAATGTTGAATTTTCGTTGGCAATTTCATCATTGCTACCTCAATTATAACATATTTATCGGCCCCAAGTTCGACAAAGCACAAAGAGCCTATCTTTTTATTGTATCACAGATGACTTAAAAAGTCAATGATTTTAAACATAATTTTGATGATAAAGCGAAAATTTCGGGGATTTTGGGTAAAATGATGTATAATTGAGGAATGAATGGAGGTATGGATGCGATTTTACGGGGACTAAACCCGGCGCAGAAAGAGGCGGTCGAGACGCTAAGCGGACCGGTTTTGGTGCTAGCGGGGGCCGGTTCGGGGAAAACGAAGGTTTTGACACACCGAATCGCGAATTTGATCGCCCACGGAACGCGTCCGGGGCAGATTCTGGCGGTGACTTTTACAAATAAGGCCGCCAAAGAAATGCGAGTACGACTCTGGGGTCTATTGAACCGACAGCGCGAGGACGCGATGGGACGACAAGATTTGCTAAAGAGCTCGCAAAATGCCGCTACGGCGCTCGGAGCAGCCTCAGGAGAGACGAAAGCAGAAAAGCTGGGTGATCCGGCGCTACGCGTAGAAGTGGCAGCTGGAGGGCAAAATGATGGTCCAGGACGCAATTTTATGCCGTACATGGGGACTTTTCACGGGATTTGCGTACGAATTTTACATATTGAATATGCAGCGGCGGGAATAGACCGGAATTTTACGATTTACGACTCGGAGGACCAGTTGACACTGATCCGGCGGATCATGAAAGCGATGAAAATTACAAATGACAAGTCATTGACGCCAAAAAACGCACATAGCATGATTAGCCACTTCCAGAATATCGGAATGACGCCGGCCGATGCGAAACGTGAGGCGTTCTACCCGAACCAAAAACGCGTGGCGGAGATCTTTGAACAATACGAACGCGAAAAAGCGGCGGCCGATGCGTTGGATTTTGATGATTTGCTGGCAAAGACGGCAGATTTGTTTGAAAAAAATGCGGAAGTGCGTAAAAAGTGGCAAGATCGTTTCCGACATATTTTGATTGACGAGTATCAGGACACGAATGCAGTTCAGTATCGTTTGATCAAAAGTCTAGTAAACGAAGAGCGCAATATTTGCGTGGTGGGCGATGATTGGCAGTCGATTTATTCGTGGCGCGGAGCGGATTTTACAAATATTTTGAACTTCGAGCGAGACTTCCCGGGCGCAAAAGTAGTAAAGTTGGAGCAAAATTATCGCAGTACGGGGAATATTTTGGCCGCTTCACAAAAAATTATCGATCAAAACAAAACTCGCACCGATAAAACGCTATTTACCGAGGCAGGCGATGGCGAGCCGATTACGATCGAGGGGTTGGTCGACGAAACTGGCGAGGCAAATTACGTTGCGCGGCAGATCACGAAGATCCGTAGCCAGCGTCCAAACGGAAGTTTTGGCGATTTCGCAGTGCTTTATCGTACGAACGCGCAGTCGTACGCTTTTGAAAAAGCGTTCATGGCCGCACGGATACCTTATAAAATTATCGGGGGCGTGCGCTTCTATGATCGCAAGGAAGTCAAAGATGCGCTGGCGATTCTGAAGCTGATTGTCAACCCACGCGACCGAGTGAGTTTTGAGCGAATCGTCAAAAATGTTCTCAGCGGGGTTGGCACGGCGTCGCTAGAGAAGATCTTTAAATTCATGGATGATCACCCTGAGACCAATCTAGCTGACATGACGGCACTTGTCGAAACTTCCCTGGTCCCGCCACGAGCGAGGAGCGCAGTTGCGCGGGTGAGTAATTTCCTGAGCGATATGCGCAATGCTGGGGGCGATGACGATGGCGTCGATGATCTGGTCAGAGAGACGGCTGAGGCCGGTTCTAATTCCGTGACGACGATCCCGGCGGCAGAAATCGTAGAAAAAATCGTGGCGTTTTTCGATTTCGCGACCTTGCTGCAAAGCGACACGCCGGACGGCGAAGAACGGATGCGTAATCTCGAAGTTCTCGCCAGTAATGCGAGCGCTTATGACACACTGGAGGATTTTTTGGCCGACGCAGCACTGCTAAGTTCGGCGGACGAAACGGCGGGCGACAATGCGGTTTCACTTATGACGCTACACGCTGCGAAGGGTCTAGAATTCCCGATTGTGTTTATCGTCGGGCTGGAGGATGGCTTGTTCCCTAGCAGCCGAGCGGATGACTCTGAGGACGAATTAGAGGAGGAACGGCGCTTGGCTTACGTCGGTATGACTCGGGCGATGGAGGAACTGTTTTTGACTTTCGCTGGGTCGCGTTATAGTTTTGGTGGACGAAATTATAGTATGCCATCGCGTTTTTTGCTTGAGCTCGGATATAATCCTTATGGAAGTGGGGAGTTTGGGGAGTCAGGTGTGTTTGGAATCGAGCAAGGTAGCCTCGGGATTCTAGGTGGCGATCCGGACGGAGAGCTTAGCGAAAAGTTTGATGATTTTGATCCTTTTCCGGATGATTTACCGGTGTTTGAAGGATAAAGAGTGTTCCATTGCCCCGAAGAATTAAATGAATTGTTTTGTAGCATAAGCCTTCTTTATTCTCCCTACACGGATGAACCCATTCGGATGCCTTGTCTTTGTCGTTTAGTGAATCCCTTAGTCTCCTTTTATCATCCGGTGGCGCTCTCCGGAGCGAATCGCTTTCGCTCCCGTGCTCCGGACCCGCGCCAGCCAGGAAACGATGCTAAAAGGAGACTAAGGGATTCTATATACAACAAAAGTGTCTCCAGTAGTGATTTGCAAAAAAATACTAAGGTAAAATAGAAACCAAACTGGTCAATGTGATGTGTTCAATTCACTTAAGTTAGGATTAAAAAAGGTATATTCTGCCAAAAGTAGTGTATAAACTTCTCAGGGGCAATAGGAAGTCTGTGGTAGGCCCTTCGCTGCCTCGTGGAAGTTCTAACCCATAAGTAAGCAAAATATCTATCATATTATATCTACCTACTAGAGGATACTATTACTGAGTGAGGCAGCGAAGGGAGAAAGCAGGGGCACGTCCCCACACATTACCAATTCCTAAATGCTGCGAGTTGCTATTAATACCATTATGAATTGATCCTGGCCCAGCTGCACTTGAAGCGGCACTGCCACTCCACCACTGGCCAACTAGACCTGGCCCAAAGACTACTCCAGTTCCGCTAGCGCTTGATAAATTAATTCTTCCGGAGGATAATAGAAAGAACGGCTTCAGCTCGCCACTATATTGTCTTTCCTCGTTTGTCCAGTTTAGTGGTCCATAATACTGTCCTGTTTCGGGCCCAGGCCAACCATAATAATTGAGTAGGTCCCAGTAACCGTCCTCAACCATGATTGGCTTCCAATAGTCTTCACCAGTCTCGTTCTTTACGAGCTCTGATTTAGCTCTTGGTAGTTGCCAGTGCTACAAGAACTGTCCTAAGCACTGGCAACTACCAAGAGCTACTGTCGAGTGGACCGATCCTAGCAATACCGATGGCGGCAGAGCACAATTAGTTGATAAATCATTCTACA
>CAYXZG010000015.1:0-19105 GCA_964469535.1 uncultured Candidatus Saccharibacteria bacterium | reverse complement strand
TGAAACGCCTCGTGACCAACAATATCAAACGTCTTAAAGACATTAACTCCTACAAAGGAATCCGCCACAAAGCCGGTCTCCCGGTGAACGGACAGCGTACTCGCACGAATGCACGTACTCGTAAAGGTAAAGCTATCGCCGTTGGCGGCGCCCAGCCAAAGGCCGCAAGTAAGACTTAGTAATAGGAGTTAGTATCATATGACAGCAGAAGAAATCATCAAGGACACTGCTGAAGTCGTTGAGACTAAAGCAAAGTCCAAAGGCAAAAAAGGCAAGCGCATTGTCAATTCTGGACAAGTTCACGTCCAAGCCACTTTTAACAATACTATTATTACCGTCACCGACAAAAGCGGTGGTGCTCTTAGCGCAAGTTCCGCTGGCGCCAACGGCTTCCGTGGTAGCAAGAAAGGCACAGCTTACGCCGCCCAGATCGCTGCCGAAAAAGCTCTTGAAACCGCCAAGCGTGAACACGGCCTAAATAGCGTCGACGTCTTCGTTAGCGGCATCGGGCTTGGTCGCGATAGCGCCATCCGCGCCGTTTCAAGTGTCGGTATCAAAATTGATAGTATCACCGATGTTACCCCAATCGCGCACGGTGGTGTGCGTCCTAAGGGAGAGAGGAAACCGTAATGGCACGAGATATTTCTCCAATCGTTAAACAAAGTCGTCGCGAAGGCTACGCTTTGGCGCCCAAAGCTCACAAAGTCATGGCGAAGAAGACTGGTATCCCCGGCGAACATGCTGATATGCGCGTTCGCGGTGGTAGTCTTTACCTCACCCAACTTCGCGAAAAGCAGAAAGTACGCCGTCTCTATGGCCTACTTGAAAAACAATTTGCAAAACTCATGAAAGAGGCTTCCCGTGCTGAAGGTCTTGCTGGTGAGAACCTTCTCCAGTACCTCGAGCGCCGCGCCGATAACGCCGTTTACCGTGCCGGTTTTGCAACCACGCGTCGTCAAGCACGACAGCTAGTCTCTCATGGCCACTTCACTCTGAACGGAAAACGCGTTGACATTCCGTCTATTCGTCTCAAACCAGGCGATATCTTAGAAGTCCGCCCAAAATCACAAAAATCAGAATACTTCAAGAACCTTGATAACATCGTAAACAGCACATCAACCACTCCTCTCAGCTGGCTAAAATCCGATCCAAAGAAAATGAAGATTGAAATTACCGGCTTGCCAAAACGCGAAGAAGCTGAAGCCGGCATTAACGAACAGCTAATCGTTGAGTATTACTCACGCTAAGGAGAACACTAAATGACAACAAAAGTTATTCACGAAGCTAACTTGGCTGAAGTCAGACATCTATCTGACAACAGTGCCGAATTCGTGATCCGACCTCTTTTCTACGGTTACGGAAACACGCTCGGCAATTCGCTTCGTCGAGTTTTGCTCTCAAGCATCAAGGGCACAGCGATTACTTCGTTTAGTATAGATGGCATCACCCACGAATACACAGCAATTGCTGGCATTCGCGAAGATGTTGTTGATATTATGCTAAACCTCAAGAATATTCGTTTGCGTTCCCAATCCGACGAACCAGTCGAAATCAACTTCGAAATCAAAGGGAAAGATACTGGCGAAGACGGCAAAGTAACCGCCGGTCTAATCAAGCTGCCTACTGGTGTTGAAATCGGCAATCCAGAGCAAGTCATCTGTCATATTGACAATCCTGACTATACGCTCAAGATGCGGCTCATCGTTGAAACCGGACGCGGCTACCTTTCTATCGAAAAGTCTAGCGACGATCGCCTTCATAGCGATATGATCGCCCTCGATGCCGTCTTTACTCCCGTCCTACGCGTACGCTACAAAGTCGAAAACACCCGCGTAGGCCAAGATATGAACTTCCAACAGCTCACCTTGACCGTGGATACTGATGGAACTATTGCCCCAGAAGCCGCCTTCGAAGAAGCCGCCGCTATCCTCGTCAATCAGTATACAGCCCTTGCTGGCAGCACCACCGTCGAAAGTGCACCAGCTCCTGGCGTCGAGACTGAAGTCGACGATTCTGGCCTCGCCCTTCCCATTGAAGAACTCGGCCTCTCTGCCCGTACCGCCAATGCCCTCATCAATAACGATATTAAAACCGTCCGCGATTTGGTCTCTCTGTCCGAAGTCGATCTCAAAGACCTCAAAGGTTTCGGTAGCAAAGCCCTGGACGAAGTTAAAGAAAAATTAACGGAGTTACTCTAAAATGCACCGTCATGGATATAAAGGTCGCAAGTTCGGTCGCGAAACCGACCAGCGACGCGCGCTCACACGTGGACTCATGCGCGCACTTATAGAAAACACATCGATCACAACTACCCTCGCTCGCGCCAAAGAAATTCGCCGCGATACCGAAAAACTAGTCACGATCGCCAAAAAAGGTGGTCTCGCCAATCGTCGCCTCCTCATTTCTCGACTCGACGATATTAAGACTGCGGATCTCCTCATGGATAAAATCGCCCCCCAAATCAAACGCGATTCTGGCTATCTTCGCATTGAACGCGCCGGATTCCGCCGTGGCGACAATACCGAAATGGCTACCATCTCTTTCGTTGACAATATCGAACTAAAGGAGGCTAAGTAATGAAAACTATTTCAAAAACTTATAGCCAAAAACCCGCCGAAATCGCTCGCGAATGGTGGTTAATCGACGCTGGCAGCATGCCTCTCGGCAAACTCGCCGTAGTTATCGCCGACAAACTTACCGGCAAAAGCAAGATTACCTACACTCCACACGTCGACAACGGCGACTACGTCGTAGTTATTAATGCCAAAAACCTCCAAGTTACTGGCAACAAAATGGTTGACAAAATGTACTATCGACACAGTGGCTTTCCTGGTGGCCTCACCGAACTCAAACTCGAAGAAGTCGTCGAAAAGAATCCTCGCGTCGCCATCGAACACGCTGTCAAAGGCATGATTCCAAAAAACAAGTTAGCCGCTGATCGCCTCGCTCGTCTTCGAGTTTTCGACGGCGCCGAACATGCGCACACGGCTCAAAATCCAAAGGAGATTAAATAATGGCTACGAAAGACACCTATATCTATGGGCTTGGTCGCCGCAAAGCCGCTACTGCTCGTGTACGCCTCTACAAAGGTAAAGGAGCTATCACCATCAATGATAAGCCGGCTCTCGCCTATTTGTCTGACAATAAGTCCTATCTTGCCGAAATTACTGATCCGCTAGCACTCGCCGGCAAGCAAAACGATTACGACGTCTCTATCCGCGTCAGTGGCGGTGGTCTCGCTGGCCAGGTTGACGCCATCAAACTTGCTTTGAGCAAAGCTCTTACAACCGAAATGGCTGATTTACGTCCAGTACTCAAAAAAGCTGGTTTCCTCAAACGTGACCCTCGCGAAAAAGAACGCAAGAAATACGGCCTTCGTTCTGCTCGCAAGAAAGAACAATTCTCAAAGCGTTAAGCAATGTTACCCAAAGCGCTTTCCGACACTATCGAAGCTCTTGGACACTTGCCAGGCGTTGGCGCTCGCACAGCCGAGCGCTACGCCTATTTTTTGTTCAAAAATAGTCCACGTATCAGCAAAGACATTGCGGTTACTCTCGCCAGCCTCCATGATGGCGTCAAAAATTGCCCCGTTACTTTCGCCCTCATTGATGCTGACGAAACCATCTCTCCACTTTACGACGACCCAGCCCGCGACAAAACCACCGTACTGGTCGTCGAAGAGCCCCTCGACATTTATGCCATTGAGCAAACCAAACAATTCCATGGTACTTACCACGTTCTCGGCGGCGCCATTTCGCCAATCGACGGCATTACTGCCGATCAGCTCCATATCAAAGAGCTCCTCGACCGTGTCGAAAAGGATAATGTTAAAGAAATAATCGTTGCCACTAATCCCAGCGTCGAAGGCGAATCTACTGCCCTCTTACTCCAAAAAATGCTCCTCGAAAGTTACCCCGAGCTGAAGGTTACTCGTCTTGCTCGCGGTCTACCACTTGGCGTTGACCTGTCTTACGCCGACCAAATCACTCTTTCTGCGGCCCTCGAAAACCGTACCAAACTCTAGCATAACCTTTTTTCCGCAAAGCTTCTCCTTTATGCTAAAATTAAAGCATGTATCGTCTATCTTTAATTATTAGTGAAATCTACAACAAATATCTTCCTCTCGCCGAAAAAGACGGTATCATTCTGAATCTCGACTTCGCAGATACGACCCGCGAGATCGCCGACCCTGAACGCGTAAAAGCCGATCTCGACCAAACTCTCGCCTCCATTCTCAAAAACACTGATCGCGGAGAAATCAGCCTCACTGTCAATCGTCACGAAATCGTCGTTACTGACACCGGCACACTTTTAAGTCGCCCGCTCTGCGAGCTCCTTAGCAACCGCTACATCGCCGTTGATTCACGCGTTGGCTTCGGTACGACCGTACGCATTATTTTAAGTAAAGCCGACACCGCCGAAGACAATGAAAAATCGAAGCAAACGCCAAACGCAAACTCCGAAATAACTTCCAGAACAGAATCGGCAGTAGCGCGAAAAACTCCAGCCTCCCCCAAGCAGCAATCCACAAAAAAGCCTTCCTCCGCCAAAGCGGCGTCCTTATCCAGCTCAAAACGCCTAACCCAAGCCGCCCAGAAAGCCGATAAAAAGATTCAGAAAATCACGAGAAAAGCCCAAAAACGTCTCGCTAAGACTCAGAAGACTTCTAAAGCCAAAACTCGCTAATTTATCTTTTCCTCCATTTTTATTTTGCTTATGCTATAATTGAATCAATATGGAGGTCAAAAAGTTTTTCTATTGTCATTTTTTGCGCTACCTATCTTGGCGCAACGCAAATCCTTTATGCTGGTCTACTCGCACCGTCAAAATCCTCACGACCGCCTTTTTTCTCATTATGCTACCAATCTACTTTTTCATTGGCTTTCAGTCTAGCCTCCCCGCCGAAGCTGCGAATTATCCTATCCTTGACGTCCCATCCATCTCGCTCCATACGCCAGTTGCCCCGCTCGAGCTCATCAATCATCAGCTCACCGCCCCTGCCACTATTGCCGGTGCCTACAGCCAACAGCCAAATAAAATCCTTATTATCGGACATTCATCAACCGTTTTTCGCAGCCTCGATCGAGTCACAGAAACAGACACTTTTACCTATGATGATCTTCAATATCGGGTCAATACAATTGTCACCCGAGCCAAATCCGAAATTGACATGACTGAAATTCTCAGCGCTGCCTCTACAAAAACCATCGTCATTATGACCTGCGCCGGCGATCCACTCCCCAACCAAGATGCGACTCACCGTCTCCTTATCACGGCGACCGCCGTCAAATCGGAAGAAAACTAAACCTGTAGCACTTACGTCGTCAGAATAATTGCGTAATATACCGTGAATAGTAGCAGCATCATTACGCCTTCCGTCCGGTTGATCCGGCGCGTCGAAGCCGCAAAAACGAATAATATTACCGCCGAGGCCACCAGCATAACGAGATCTATCATCTGAAAACTTGACGGCATCACCGTCCCAAAAAACGCCACCGGCAATCCTAGAACAACACAAATATTGAAAATATTGCTACCTATAATATTGCCCACCGCTAAGTCTTGTTCTCCTTTTCTTGCCGCTACTACGCTCGTCACCAATTCTGGTAGGGAAGTGCCAAACGCAATCACCGTCAACGCGATCACCCGCTCACTCATCCCGATCGTCGCCGCAATTGAAGAAGCATTCTGAACGACCATCTCGCTCCCAATAATAACCCCGACTAGGCCAATTGCGATCCAGAGCAATGATTTTCCAAGCGTAAATTTCGGCTTTTCAGTTTTATTCTCTTCTTTTTTCTGCTTCGCCAGCGTAATTAAATAATACAAAAATACCAAGAAAAACAAAATTAAAACTACCGCATCCGCTCGTGTAATCTGGTTTGGCATACCGTCACCAAGATTCATGTCTAGGAATAAGACCGCAAGTAGCGTCGAAATCAGAAGACAAAGCGGCAATTCTTTTTTCACGGTATTATCTTTAATTTTTAGTGGCCTAATTACTGCTGCAATTCCCAAGATCAGCAGAATGTTTAATATGCAACTACCGATCACGTTACCCAGCAGCATGTCTGTGCTACCCGACGCCAACGATGAGATCGATACAGCAAGTTCTGGTGCGCTCGTCCCAAAAGCAACAATCGTCAGTCCAATCAACATTTTTGAGACCCGAAAGTTTTGCGCCGTGCTCGAAGCTCCGTCCACAAACACATCAGCCCCTTTAATTAATAAGATGAAACCTATAATGAGTAAAAGTATACTTAAAAACATGTTTCTTTTTCGTTTATGCTATTTATCATCATTATAGCACTCTTAGCTATTTTGAAAACTTTTTTAGTCCAAGCTTGTTCATTCATGATATAATCAAACCATCATGACGGAGGTAAAAACAAAAGCGGAAAAGTCGCGTCGCATTGCACGCGTCAGCTCTATTGTTATTACCTTCGTAGTTATCGTCTTAGCCGTCTTCTTCGGCCTTCAGCTCTTCTCAAAGACCGGTGTTTTCGTCGGCTTCGGACAAAAACCAGGGCAAATCCTCTTTGATGATTCCGCTACGGAACTAAATCGCGACTTCGTAAATACCAACACTGCTGATCTCGAGCTAAAATCCGATGTTACTATTTCCGCCCAATCAGTTCTCACGAAACTTCCCAATGACGAAAGCCACATCCTTTATGACATTCTTGTCCCCGTCACCGATTTTAATAATAGCTCTCTCTCGTTCACTGCTACAGATACTTCTCACATCATAAGTTCTTATAGCGCCGCAAATTCCGCGGGCTCTAGCGCAGACACTATTAATCCTCCTGCAAACTCTACGAACGGCGACACCGAAAATTCTGTTACCGCTGATCTAGTCTCAATTTGGGACCTTACCCCCGACCAAAAACTACTCGCTATTGATTCCGACTACTATCTTGACACCTTTTCGTCCGGCGCCTTCTTTCAGTATTTCGTTTTAAACGGAGAAAATCCTGATGATCTTAGAGAAATTGCTCAACGACTCCGCAGCAATATTGCCACGTTTCCGTCCCAAGACACCGTGCTTACGCTCGCACAAACCGGCGTCACCGCGCTCAGCCGACGCATGAACTCTTACCTCGATACTATTCAAAACGCCAGCTTTTTCTCCGAAAAAATCGGTCCTTTCTTGAGCCAATTTGACTATACGCATACTAGCAATGAATCCTCCTTTTCCAATGCCGCATCTGGCAACAATATTTGCTCAAATCCAGCCATGATTGACGTTTTAACTGGCATTGGACTCGACATCGTCGAGCTAACTGGGAACCACAACCAAGATTGCGGTGATGCCGACGCCCTCCAAACTATTGAGCAATATAAAACTCTCGGCATCCAAATTGTTGGCGGCGGCGCTTCGGCGGCCGAAGCCGCCGTCCCTCTCCGTATTGCGGAGAAGGGGTCGGATTTAACTTTTTTGGCTTACAACCTCTCCACTGGTGGTTACACGCTCGACGACACCCCCGGCGCCAACTTCTATACTGAAGAAAAAGTTCAATCCGACATCGCCGCCGCCAAAGAACGCGGAGATTTCATCATTATCGACATTCAATATTACGAATGCAACTCTTACGCCGATACATCCGAAAATACCACTTGCGACTATGCCGACTCATCCGCCGGTGATCAAATCTCTTTCTTTCGCCATCTCATCGACCTTGGCGCAAACATCGTCGTCGGCACCGCCGCGCATCAACCCCAAACTTATGAACTTTATCATAATGGCGCCATTTACTATGGACTCGGCAACCTCTTCTTCGACCAAAGCCCCTGGCCCGGGACGACCCGCAGCTTAATCTTGGTCCACTATTTCTACGACGGCAAACTTCTTCAAACCCGCATCGTACCGACCATTTATGGCGACGATTTTCAAACATCGCTTATGGACACCGCCTCCGCTGAACAATTCCTCGCGCGCCTCATTCAAGCCCAACCAAATTAGCTATGCCCAAAAAGATTACTCACGCTCTCCGCGTTATCGTCTGTGCCTTCTCAGCTTTTCTTATTATTTTTGGCATTTTTCTTACTTGTGTCCTCATCGCCCATGATACTACGCCCGCAAAAAACTCCTTGAACCAACCCCCAATCTTTTCGTCTTCATCGCCATCAACCGCCCCATCAGCTACCTCCCCCTCTACCACTAGCCCGCTCGCTCCACCTGCCTCCAAGCCCCTATCCCAAAACGCACCTCCCACACCCACCACGCCAAAATTCATTAGTCTACAATCCATCATCGACAATTGGGTCGCCACTACTAATCGCCAAGTCGGCCTCATGCTCTATGATCTAGACAACGACCAAGTTGCCGCTTCTTATCAACCAAACAAGGTTTTTAATATTGCCTCCATTTATAAACTCTTTTTTGCCTACGATGGCTACCGACAGGTCGACCTCGGCATCGATGACCCTACCGCCGTTTTTTCTACCACTTTCGACTACCGCGCCGGTAATCATACCTTGGGTGAGTGTTTAGATCTCATGATTCGAGAATCCTACAACGGCTGCGCAGATCGCATGTATTCCTCCCGCGTTCGTCAATCCCACGTCCAACAAATCATCGATAACTTAAAATTAACCTCCACAACCGCCTACGGTCTCTATTCAAGCGCTTCCGATCTAACCGCCTTTCTCTCTCACCTCTGGCAGCATACCGACTTATCCGACGACTCTTGGCTCGCCCTATCCGATTCCATGCTCCACCAACCTCCGACCAAAGTCAATTCCACCGATGCCTACGATTGGCGACAGGGAACACCAGCTGGTTTTTCTGATTCCGTCCAAGTTTACAATAAAGTTGGCTGGGCCTGGAACGGCAAAACCTGGGACGTCTATGCCGACGCCGCCATCCTCGATTTTCCCGATCTTGACCGACACTATACCTTAGTCGTCCTCACCACTAACTTTCCCAATTATCAGCCGCTCACGAGCCTTGCCGCCCTCATCGAATCCGCTATCACTCACAACGATATCTACTAAACGACTAGACTAGTAAGTCGTGAAGTACTGTGACCAATAAGTCTTATATGACGAATTTGGATCAAAGACAAATCCAACCGACACATATTTAAAATCCGGATCAAGAATGTTCTTGCGATGCTCTGGCGAATTCATCCAAGTCGCCACAACCGTCTCTGGCGAAACCGCCGCATTTCCTGCCGCCAAGTTCTCGCCACTCTTGCCACCCGATTCCGGTATCGGACAAGTCGTTGACCAATGTGACCCGTCTGGTCGCGTATGCGAATAGCTCGCAACTTGCTCTGCCGCCCGCGTGTTCGCCGCACCTTCACAAGTTGCACCCCAGCCAAGCGCCGCTAAACCGTTCTTTGCCCGCTCCTGATTCACCAACGCCAATACGTCTCGCTTCCATTGTTCAACTGGCGGCGCAATCACCGTCACCGTCAATTTATCCCGACGCTTACCATCATAAGTACCCGCCGTCACCGTCGCTGTGCCAGTTCCCGCAATTACCGGATATCGACATGTCTCCGCGTTATAGCCAAGCCACGTCCTCGCCGAATTCGAGAAACCTTTAATCACCGCTGTATTATCCGTCTGCCAATACATCTCTCCCAACCCACTCAAACCTCCCCCTACACAAATGTCAAAATCCGCTGTCTGATAAATTGTAATCGCCGTCTCATTCCATAGCTCGCCCGACGCCACCGCCGCCGAAGTAATCCCCCCACTGCTCATCGTGCTACTCCCCGTTACATAGCTCGCACCACCTGACGATCCGCCAGTTTCATTTCCCACTACCGTCGACACTCCATTCGGCGTCGCAATCACCACGGGAGGTGGTTCGAGCTCCTCGAACCCTGGTGTCAACAAGCCAATCTCCTCCAACCCACCCGTAATCACATCACTTTTCTCCGCCACCACCTGAAACTCAATCCCACCATTAAGATTAATTGCCGAATAGATCATTACCCCCACAATCAAGATTGCCACCGCATTCAAAGACAGAAGAATCATCATCTTCGTCTGATGCATCAATTTCGCCGCCGTCATCTCAACTTCTTCTCGTCTTTAATTTTGCTTATTTCTTATTCTAACTTATTCTTATTCCGATTTTATGCTCGCAAATGTTTTTCCGAATCAATCACTGTCGCTACCAGATTAATAATCATCTCAAGCTGTATCAAATCGCGTCGCTCAAAACCATTTTTACCAAGTGGCTTACCCACGATCAATTGGCCAAACGGCTTACCCTTCGCATTTCTTAATTCTGCAACCGCTTTGAGTCCAAGCTCATCGAAGATCGCCTGGACTGTCTTATTTGGCTGCTGCCAGAAGTCTCTCCCACTTGTCGTCTTCAAATGCGTAATACTTGATAACTCTTCCGATGACATCGCCAAGGCTTTCGAGCCGTACAGTCTACCATTAATTACGAAACCGATATACGCAAAATGCAAATGATCCGCCAAAAACCCTGCCAAATCCCGCAAATCCACATTTTTTGTTGCCAAATGATTCAGCTTTTTAATCACGTACGCAATATCCACCTGCCCCACCATAATCATTGACCTTAAAACCGCGCTAATTTCCCGAATCACCGGCATCAAGAGCAACACAATCACGATCATCAAGAAATTGAGCACCAAAATTGAAGATGATGGATTCGGAATCTTGAATAACGCCGTGAAAATCGTATAGAACAACAGCATATATACCGCTACGCCAGTCAACCCCACAACCGCATAAGTCGCCCATTGTAACCAACGTGACGCCACCGAGATCATGTGATATTTCAAAATTGCATAAAAATACACCGCAATTACTACGCTTAAGAATAGTGGCCCCACCCAAATCCAATTATAAACCCCATACATCGGTAAAAGCAAATCAGCCACCAACGTAAAGCCGCTCATCACCGCAAATCCAATCATCAAAAGCAGCATTGAATTTTTAACATGTTTCGTCCGCGAATGACGCACTGTATACCAACAATACAGCATAAAAATCGTATCCGACACAAAGTAAAACCCCATGTATAAGAAATAGAACGGCCCCTTCACCAAAGTCACTGAATTTCCTGCACTTGACAGCTCATAAGACGTATATAGCAAACCTTTGTCATAAACCAGTAAAGCCGACCAAATCACCATAAATAGCAAATCTAGAATCGTCAGAATCTTGCCACCTTTATATCGCCACGACGTATACCCTAACATACCCACTGTCATAAACATCGAGGGGATATAAATTCCATAGATCCACGGCTCCACCACTGTCGCTTGCGGCTCTAAACCTAGAAAAACCGCAATCGACACCGCCCACGACGTCGAACCAAACGTCGCTAGACAGAACCACGCTGAACGCGTCCGATCCGCTTTTGATGAACCAATAAAAGTCAGTAGACCGAAGGCGAACGATAAGATCGCCAGTGTCACCAACAGAATTGATATAAGACTCACATGACCTCCTAAAAATACTTACCCCAAGTTTATCATAAACATTTCACCAAAGTCAAGAACTTCGCAAAATCCCCCGGCCGACCGGCCGAGGGATTTTAAAAAGTGCTGAGGTGTTTAGTGTTCCGGTCTGGCAAGCGCGGCTGCGCCGTCGATCAAATCGATTTTGTCAACGGATGCCCCTTCGCCCACCATATACATAACGCACTTCGTCGTAGCGAACTCTTGCGTCCAGCAATGCTTATTCCCGTTGCAAAAGTCGACAAGGCTCACGTACGGAACACCCAACTCGCTGCAGATCTTGTCCATACCAGCCAACGCTTCTTCGGCACTCTTCGCCGGAGTCAGCGGATGCGGATCCTTCGGATCAAGCGGCCACAACGTCGTCATGCTCGACCGGATTAACGACATGCCGATCACCCAGTCGTCGGTTAAGATGAAGCCGCCCGGCTTCAATAAACCAAGCGCCAAGCGCAAGATCTTCATCCGCTCCGCCGGATCCGGAAAATACGACAAAATTCCGGTCAGCCGCACGATCTCGAATTTCTCCTGCTGATACTTCGGCCAGGCCATCACGTTCATCAAATCGCCGATCACATATTCGATGTTGTACTCCGGCAAAGGCTCCGGAAAGACTTTGTCCAAAAAGTCCAGCATCCGCGGGTCTGCATCGCAGGCCACAATCCGCTGCTTCAGCTGACCCAAGGGGTAGCCATAGTGACGATAAGCCGGCAAAAGACCCGCGCCCGCCTCAAAAATCGAATCAGCCTTTCTCAGCATAGTCTGGAACGCACCATCGGTCGCCCGCCGCGCCGCAAAGCTCGGCTCTTCGACGCAGATTAACGTCATCCAATCGTCCATCGGCACCTTCTCGAAGGTATAGTTGCCATCCTTCATGTTTCCTGCCGACACCGGAATCGCATAGCCATCCTTCGCCTCCAATGACGCCGCACAAAGATTGCGCCCCGTTAGAATCAAATACTGATAGAAATAGCGCGACCTCGCGCCATAATTCAGCATCATCTGCGTCAGGCTCAGATTTTTAGCGAAACGCTCACGCATTTCCGGCCAAGTCTCGTTGATGCCGTCGATGTCCCTCTGCAACGCCTCCACGTCATCGCCATGCACTTCCCGGCAGTACTCAATCACGCCAGTTCGCACCGATTCCACCTGTTCATCCGTCGGCCGCCCACCGCTCTTCGCCAACTGGATATACTGAATTGCCAACTCCTGCGGGTCATACTGCGGCAAAGGACTGCCCTTCAGCATCAAACGATTCATCGGATGCTGAAAGAATACTTCGTCGCGCGATAACTTATTCATGTTACCGACACCTCCTAAAAATCGTTAAGCTACTAAGTGGCTTCCTTACTTTCGTACCACCCAATCACTTACAAAAACATTATACCGAGTATTCCTCTTTAGGGCAAGCAGTTTTTCTCTCAAAAATCTTGACTTAAGCATAAGCACGCTATATAATTAAAACAAATTTATATATAATATATAAGGAAACTCATGAAAAAAGCTAAACAAAAACTCATGCAGCACCGAATTTGCTCCGTTGCTCGAGTAATGGCTTGCGCATCATTTTTGATGCTCGCCATCATTGGGGTCTCGTCACTTGTACGTGCTATGTCTTTAGAAAATGTCGCTAACGAAAAAGGCGTACCTTCCGCCTGGAACGTTGCCTCACTCGGTAATCCCGAGACCATCACCGTCCCAATCACTTATTGGGACCAACGCCAAGACGACTGTGATGATCCGGATCGCCAGTTTGAATGGTCGCTTTGTCGCCTGTACGCTAAAGGCATCATCAAAAACATCGTCAAAAACAATCTCGGCTCCGATGGTTTGCCAGTCCCGACCTATACGAACAATCACGATGCCTGGAACGCTTATCACGACGCTTTCACTGCCAACATCACCGGCAGCGATCCCGTCCAAACAACTGACAATTTCTATCGCTGGTTCCACGAGACCTATGACGAGAATGGCAAACAACTTTCTAAGCAATACGATCGCGAAGTTACCTTTACTCGCACCGGCAACAACACATACGAATACGGTAGCAAAGGAACTTTCCCGCTTGATGATGTAGATTTTTCAAAGGACGACTCCGCCACCAAGACTGGGCACAACTTCCACTTCACTGCCCATATGACTATCCCAATGAAAATTTCCGCCGATGGTAGCGAGGAATTTTGGTTCAGCGGCGATGACGACGTTTGGGTCTTTTTGAACGGCCAGCTTGTGCTCGATCTCGGCGGTCTTCATATGGACACTGAGGGCAAATTCACGATTGACTCAAATGGCCAAGTTATTTCCACCGTCAACAACGTCGCCGACGCCGAATGTCGTCGCGAAAAAATCAAAAACCCACTTACACTCGGCTATGACGTGTACAACAACCAAGTCGAAAACAGTTGCCCGCGCGAAACAAAAACCGAAGTCTACGACCTTGGTCTGAAGAGCGGCGATGTCGTCAATCTTGACTTCTTCTATGCCGAGCGTAGTACATCTGAATCTAATACTCGCATCACGATCACAAACATGAACTGGCCGATTTCTGCCGATAGTAACGTAGATGCTGAAATCATCAGCAAAATCGGCGATACCGAGAAAAACCTAGTTCAATTCCAGACCAGTGTCACTAACCGCGATACCGCCAACCCGCTCGATGTTGAACGCATGGCCGCTTATATCCGCGAAACTATGTCCGATAATAGCACTCAATCCGGCTTCTTACCACTCGACCTTTCCACGCTCAAATACACTTTTACGCCAAACGACCCCGATTCATGGCAGCCAATTGATATTAGCGCCCCCGACAATACGCAGCAAGGTTTTAATTTCGCTGATCCGGTCCATCTCGCTCCAAACGGCCAAACTGGCGATACAGTCTACTTCCGCTATTACGGTGAAACCTCCGACCAAACTGGCAGTCTATCTAGCCTAGTCAGCTATTATACCAGCCTAAACGGCGCTACTGGCTTCACCTACGACGAAGACTCCGTCAGCTACGCTGTCGTCAAACCCGACCCAATCCCAAATCAACTTGTCATCAAATACATTTACGCTGAAGATAAAAGCGAAGCTCACCCACCCTATAACGGCTCCTTCTACCCTGGCGAAGAGTTCTCGATCGGCTCGCCTGAGATTGACGGCTATACTCCTGACCTCACCACCGTCACCGGCACAATGACCGACGGAAACATGTCTTACACGGTTGAGTATAGCAAGATTCCAGACGACAATCCGAACCCACCCGTCCCCGACGAACCAGAAAAGAAAGAGCATACTGTCACCATCCATTACGTCTACGAAGATGGAACAAAAGCTGCCGACGACTATAATGAGACCTATCCAGAAGGCGAAGAGTTTTCTGTCGACTCGCCCGACATTGAAGGCTATACCCCCGACAAACCCAACATCTCCGACACTGCAAACAGCGATCTCGAATACACTGTAACCTATACCAAAACCCCAACTCCAGTCACTCCTCCGGACGTCCCTGATCGCCCCAGCACTCCTGACCAGCCTGACCAACCGTCCGATCCAGCCCAACCCGACAACCCCAACCGACCTGAAGGGCCTATCTACACGCCTGACTTACCATCTTCCGACATTATTGACGAAGATCTTGTCTTCGTTGATCCTCTCGGCGAAGTTGCCTACGTCCCGAACACTGGGATCGTCGATATGATTATGACCCCGCTCTTTGGCCAACAATTTGCCGACGCTATTCTTTCCCAGGGTTTCGTCCTCGCGACTCTCACCATCTTCGCCGGATCCTTCGCCATCTACTTCTCGCTCCGCCGCTATCTTGATTACACTGTTGCTCCCGCTGCCGCAACGCGTGCAAAAATGACTTCCGCTAAATCCATGAGCGCCAAATCCGCAAAGACCGCAAAAACCTCAAAAGCCAAAGCACCCACGAAATCCGCCAAAATGACCGCGTCTCGCTCGACCGCTCGCACCATCTCTACTCGCACCGCGACCAAGCCCATTCCGTCCGCTCGCCGCTCTGGCGCCAATAAATCTCCTCGCACTGCCACGAAAAAATCTAAATAGCTCAAATATCCGTTAAAATGCTCCCGCTAGGGAGCATTTTAAGCGCATAGCCATTATGGACCAAACCAACTCTCCAAACCCCCCAACCTACAAAATTCGCGGCACTAAAGTCACCTCGCCTTATCCCGTCGCGTTAACTGCCGCCGAAACTCGCTTGATTTTCTCCCTTCAGCACGTCTTTGATCCCGAAAACATTTTTCCTGATTACTTTACCGAAAAGGTCACTCTCCGCACTCAGTCCAGCTCCGCACCTGATCAATTCGCCCTTGGCGCTCGCCACCAATCACTACCTGGCTCTGATTACGTTCAAATCGATTGTCTTACTTTCGATCATCGCGGCGTCTTTGTTTTTGAATCCAAAGACCATGCTGGCTGGATTTACGGCAACGCCGATCAAATTTCTTGGACCTCCGTCTTGAACTTTGGCCGCGAAAAACACCATTTTTACAACCCCCTTCGCCAAAACTCACTCCATCTCGAAGCCCTTGCCGACTTTCTCGATCCCGAAATCCCGCTTTATTCAATCATCGTTTTTGGCTCTGACTCAACCTTAAAAACTTCACCATCTCTCCCCGCCCAGCATTATCTTTGCACGCAACCCCAGCTTCGCTCGCTTCTGTCTCGCATTACCACGCCGCACCCCCTTTCCGCTCAAAAGCTCACTCTTCTTCGCGAGTCGCTCTTGCATCACCGTGTTATTCCAACCACCACTCTCCGCCGCGAGCATATTACCGCCATCGAATCTTCACTCCCCGATTTTCTCCATCAGTCATAATTGTCAATTCTATGTTATAATATTATTATGAAAATCTCCGGACTCTCGCTCGCTTACGGCACCAAAATTATTTACGACGATTGTGCTTTTCAAATTGAGCCTCACGACAAAGTCGGCATCGTCGGCGTCAATGGCGCCGGCAAAACTACCCTCTTTCGTATTCTCCTCGGCGAGCAACAGCCCGATTCCGCCGAAATCGATCTCGGCGCCATTCGTCTCGGCCATCTTCCCCAAGAAATCATCATCTCTCCCGAACATTCCGATATTACCGTTTGGGATTACGTAGCTTCCGGACGTCCCGTCGACCGAGTCCAATCCGCCCTCAATGCCGAATACGAAAAACTCGCCAAATATCCCGATAGCTCCGCCATTCTCGAGCGCATCACCAAGCTCCAAGATTTGATTGACTCCTACGACCTCGCCAATTTCGACTACGAACTTCTCAAAATCCTCGACAAAATGCACCTTGACGCTCTTACTGATCGTAAAATGAGCGAGCTTTCCGGCGGCCAAAAATCAAAAGTCGCCTTTGCTCGCGTCCTATTTGAGAACGCCGGCCTTCTCCTGCTCGACGAGCCGACGAACCATCTTGACGCCGAAACCAAGCAATTCGTTGCCAACTTTCTCCGCAATTATCAGGGCACCGTCCTCGTCATCTCTCACGATGTCGATTTTCTCAACACCGTCACGAACAAAACTCTTTTTGTCAACAAAGTCACCCATAAAATGAAAATCTACAAAGGGAACTACAAACTCTTTCGTCGTCAATACGCCGAAGAAAAGGCCGCTGCCGATGCTCGTATTACCGCCGAGGAACGCGAAATTAAACGTCTCTCCGAGTTCGTCGCCCGCGCCCGCGCCGCCAAGCACTCCAACACCGCTTTGATCGGCATGGGCCATCAACGCGAAAAAGTCCTCGCGAAGCGTCTTGAAGCCCTCGAGACCAGGGAACAAGAGTACCAACGCGTCGCTCTCAATATCACCCCCGCAAAACTTTCCGGCCGCACTCCCCTCGAAATCCAAAATCTCAGCTTCACCTACCCCGATGGTCCCGAGATCTACGATCGCCTCTCTTTCTCGCTCGACCGTGGCGAAAAATTCCTCATTGTCGGCGAAAACGGCGCCGGGAAATCTACTCTACTTAAGCTCATCGTCGGCCAGCTCCGACCCACTTCTGGCTCCATCATTTTCAGCAAAAACACCGACCTCGCCTATTATGCCCAGGAGCTCGAAATTCTCGACCCACGTCGCACTATTCTCGAAAACGTCTCCAGCTACGATTTTACCGATACCGAGCTTCGTTCCGCTCTCTCAAATTTTCTCTTTTCCGGCGACGACATCTTCAAAAAGGTCGAGATTCTCTCCCCCGGCGAAAAAGCCCGCGTCGCCCTCTGCAAAATCCTCCTCCAGCGCGCCAATCTCATCCTTCTCGACGAACCAACCAACCATTTCGATCCCGAAACCCAAAAAATCATCGGCGAAAACCTCCGCGATTACCCCGGCACAATCGTCATGATCAGTCACAACCCCGCTTTCGTCGAGCAAATCGGCATCACTCGTATGCTCATCGTCCCGCCCCGCCAGCCTTCCGTCTCTCCCGATTCCGCTAAATCGCCCACCTCTCGTCTTGCCATGATTAAAAACTATTCTCCCGAACTTTTAGACTATTACTATTATCTTAACTCCGACCTCGTCTAAACCGTGCTTTTCACATCAAAAAATCCTCCGGTCCTTTCGGGCCGGAGGCGCTCAGAAATGTACTAAAGGAACGCATAATATGGAACATCGTGATCTCTAAAACCGTTCTTCGGGCTTTTTACCCTAGATTCAGGCTCAGACCTGACGCAGCACTTCGCGCAGCCCCAGAACTTCCTCCAGGGCGATAATCGCCAAGCCATAGTCTCTCGTATGATAGTCCGGCCTGTCGCCGCACCGCAAACCGCGCTTAACGCATTCGCGACGCAGCTGATTGTACCGCTCTACCTGCTTGGTCGACGGGCAGACTTCAAACTCGGACGGAAACATTTCCTCCGAATCTCCCCACGCATCGACGCGCGCGTAGACTTCCTGGAGCTCCTTAGCCGACACTACCGTCCCCGGCAGCCGCGCCACTCCTTTCTGCGACTGGTCTGCCGCCGGATCAGAATACGCCGGCGCTTCCAGTTCGACCATCGATTCCTCGCTTCTCGTCGTCTCCTCGATCATCTCTTCGGTCGTGCCATCAGCGTGGACGATGCGCGTCGTCTTCTTTACAGTCATTTCCTCGACCGTCCGCAGCGTCGCCTTCTTCACCTGCAGCGATTTACCGTTCGCCACGGCCTCCGCCGCGCCTTTGCCCATGTGGATCCGCACCTCGGCGATGTCCACGCCGTCCAGGATGTCGCCCACCAGCAGACCTGCGACCTGCGCGCCATGCTGCGGCTCGCTCGTCTCGACTGCCTTTTCGGGCTGCATCCCGTCGACACTACTGACAGGGTTATCCTTACCCGGCTTCGCCTTACCGAACATCTTACCAAAGAAACTCATATCGACACTTCCTTTTTCAAATTTTGAGGCTTTTGCCCCAATACTAGGGAATTACACTCCCTCTACCTTTCATTGTAGCACACATTCACCAAAAAGTCAATGGTTATTTCACTAATTACGCCTGCCGAGAAACCAAAACCAACCCACGAACCCACTGTTCTCGAACCTGCAATTTAAGCGCAATTTCTCCAAATTCACACCTTAAGCAACCCTTTTCTTGCCTATTTTTTAGGCGAAAAGCGTTCCTTATGGCTGGGGATGAGGGATTCGAACCCCCGAATGGTGGGACCAGAACCCACTG
>CAYXZG010000014.1:0-19743 GCA_964469535.1 uncultured Candidatus Saccharibacteria bacterium | reverse complement strand
ATCATATATATCTACCTACTAGAGGATACTACTACTGAGTGAGGCAGCGAAGGGAATAAGCACGCTTGGAATTATTATGAGAAAATGAAGTAACAAATATACCTGTTCCTGTAGAAGTTTCCCCTTCTCCATACATATAAGCGCCAAGATCGATACCATTACGTTGACGATTTCCAGTCCAATAGAAACCTTTGGTTGCAGGTAATATTAAAGCGTCTAGGATGCTATCAGATCCATAAACAGAGCCGCTGGAATTAAGGTAAAAAGGATTCAGAACAGTATCATATTCATGGCCTTCATACGTCCAGCTACTGGGAGCATGATAGCTATTGTTTGGGATTGTCCAGCCATAATGATCGTGCAGCAACCCATAGAGACTTTTCTGGACTGGAATAACATTTCCCCAATGTCCACCAGTCTCAGAATCGTCAGCGATCCATTCTCTCTTTCCGCTTGGTAGTTGCCAGTGCTTAGGGCAGATGGGCTAAAATAGGCTAAAATGAGCTAAATTTCGTTTGAACTTGTAAAACCTTTACAAGTTCGATCAAGTTTTTCCTCTGTAAAATTAGTTGGGGGTTTCCATTAATTGAACAAACAATGCCAAGCACACGCCCAAAAATACTCGCCCGCCTAAGCACTGGCAACTACCAAATGGAGGATCTAGTAGCCCAAATGCTCCAAGTAACGAAAAAAGCTTCTTCAATCTGTTGTTTTCTTATGGATGGGAAGTGACTGGAATTTCGTTGGGCGGCTCTGGTTTGCTTAGCTGGATGAATGGAGAAATAGAATATGATATTTCCGTCAATCCGACGTATTTTGTTCGTTCAGGCAGCATAGTAACTGACGAAGGCGCGCTAATTTATATCAATTCTATATATTACCTAACCGGCACGTCTGATGTTGATGTACGCTACGGCGTGATTCTACATTCTAATAATAGTCATCTGTGGCCAGGTCGTAATAATCTTTATAGGAGAAATACCATTGCCCTTCGCTGCCTCACTCAGTAGTATGCACATACACACATAATAATGTATATGTAGTATATGTATATATTATGTGTGTATCTACCAATATATATGGTGCATATAGACATTACAATAACGCACGTCCTAGAAGAAAAGCCCCTTGCGGGGCCTTTCTGCTATTTTGCGTTGCGTTTCTCGATGATTTCGGCAGCGACGTTGGGCGGAACTTCTTCGTAACCGAAGATTTCCATTGAGCTAGCGGCACGGCCCTGCGACATGGAACGAAGATCCGAAGTGTAGCCGAAAAGATTAGCGAGCGGAGCGAGAGCTTTGATCAACTTAGCACCACCACTGAGATCCTCCATAGCATCGATGCGGCCACGACGAGAATTGATATCGCCGATGACATCACCCATGAATTCCTCCGGGGTTGTGATTTCAAGCTTCATAATCGGTTCGAGGAGAACTGGGTTCGCCTTCTGAATACCGGCGCGAGTTGCTAATGAACCAGCAAGTTTGAACGCAAGTTCGCTCGAGTCGACGTCGTGATAACTACCGTCATAGAGTGTAGCTTTAACATCGACGACTGGAAATCCGGCGATGACGCCGCCATTTAAGGTTTCTTCGATACCTTGCTGGACTGGCTTACGGTATTCCTGCGGAACGACGCCGCCCTTGATCATATCAATGAACTCAAAGCCCTTACCGGTCTCGTTTGGCTCAAATTTGACCCAGACGTCGCCATACTGACCACGGCCACCAGATTGCTTGATGTGTTTACCTTGTGCTTCGGCGGTACCACGGATGGTCTCGCGATAGGCAACCTGTGGAGCGCCGGTGTTGGCCTCGACGCCGTGTTCTTTCTTGAGGCGGTCGATGATGATTTCGAGATGGAGCTCACCCATGCCGGAAATGATAGTCTGACCGGTTTCTTCGTCGGTACGAACCTTGAAGGTTGGGTCTTCTTCGGCCAGTTTCGAGAGGCCAAGGCCCATTTTTTCTTGATCAGATTTAGTTTTTGGCTCGACAGCAATCGAGACAGGCGGTTCAGGGAATTTGATATCCTCGAGATGAATCGGATGTGCCGGATCGCAGATTGTTGTACCAGTAGTGACGTCCTTCATACCGACCACAGCAGCAATATCGCCAGCAGTAATCTCAGAGATTTCTTCGCGCTTATCGGCGAACATGCGGACAATACGGCCAATACGTTCTTTGTCGCCGGTCGTCGCATTGAGAACAGTATCGCCAGATTTGAGACGGCCAGAATAAACGCGAATAAAGACGAGTTTGCCTACGAACGGATCAGTTGCGATTTTGAAGGCTAGCGCAGTTAGTGGTTCATTGTCGCTGGCTTTGCGCACAACTTGGTCACCAGTTTTTGGGTCAACGCCGACGGTCTGGCCCTGATCACGGTCGAGCGGGCTGGGGAGATAATCCGTGACAAGGTCAAGGACTTTTTCGACAATCACGCCGCGACCGTCGCCACCGGTGACAAGATAGAAATCACCATCAAGGACACGTTTGCGGAGAGCAGCCTTGAGCTCAACTTCTGTGATCGAGTCTTCACCTTGAGTGAAGAATTTGTCCATCAACGCTTCATCGGCCTGGACGGCTTCTTCAACAAGCAGGCTACGGGCGTTTTTAGCTTTTTCGAGCATATCGGCTGGAATTTCGCCGACGGTCAATTCGTGATCGGCGTAATCTTTGTAGGTGTAAGCCTTCATATCAACGAGATCGACGACACCACAAATATCTTTTTCGAAGCCAATCGGCAAGTGAATAGCGACAGCATTTTTTGAAAGGCGTTTATGAATACTGTCGAGAGATTTGTAAAAATCGCCACCGATTTGGTTAATTTTGTTGACAAAACAAATGCGCGGAACACCATATTTAGTCGCCTGACGCCAGACAGTCTCGGACTGAGCTTCAACGCCCATCTTACCATCGAAGACGACAACGGCACCATCAAGGACGCGAAGCGAGCGTTCAACTTCGGCCGTAAAGTCGATGTGACCTGGGGTATCAATAATGTTAATCTTATGGTCTTTCCAATAAACCGTCACCGCGGCTGAGGTAATTGTAATACCGCGTTCACGTTCCTGTTCCATCCAGTCGGTCGTCGCACCGCCATCATCGCCTTTGACAAGACTGATTTTATGTTTGAGGCCGGTACGGTACAAGATCGCCTCAGAGGTTGTAGTTTTGCCTGCGTCAATATGGGCGATAATACCGATATTACGGAGTTTTGCTAAGTCTTTTACTTCGCTTGCCATGAAAACGTAATTCCTTTGATAATTATATTTTGAACTTCCCACGTAGGAGACTTGGCATCAAATCCGCTCCACCAGATTTGGCATGCGAAATTCTCCGAGAAGATGGGCTTTTCGTTATTTTAGCATAAAATTGGTGAAAGTCATAGAGGTTTTTCTGAAAAAGTCCGATAAAAGCGCCTCCCGAAAAGAAGGCGCTTTTAAAAGTTACTCTTTGAGAGCACGCAGGCTCAGGAGCCCTAACGGCAGGAAGATCGTCAACGTAACTAGCGGTGCGAAGTTGAGGCGGAGATCGGCAGCTACGCCAGTCAGACAGATCGCGGGGACGTAAAGCGCCTTAGCGACCACCTTAGCAAATGAAACGACTGAGGTTTGTTCACTGGGCAGAGTCAGCTGTTGGACACGTGAGAGCATAGTGGCGCCGACCCATCCCTGCGCCACTCCCATCAGAGCATAAAAACCGATTGTCCACGGATCAATCTGGAACGATAAGATTGTCATGCTGAGTACCATGAGCGCAAGCGGAAATGCAAAAACTTGACGACTGGACAAAACGCGTGAGAAACGCGTCGCGAGGCGCGCCCCGATGATGCAAGCGAGCGAATTTAGAACCCACCCCATCGAAGCAATCTGCAACGGCACTCCGGCCACTAAAAGCATCGGCGTAAAGACCCAGATGATCGCGTGGGACATTTCTCGACCCACGGCGTAGGCAAAAATATGGTTGCGCAGTGGATGATTCTTGAAGATTGAGAGACTGATTCTTGACATATCGCAAAACGGGTTAATCTTGGCACCCTGAAGCTTTTCGCTGTCGTCGACGATCCAAAGGCTGATCAGGCCGCCAATTAGCCGCGTTAGTCCAGAACCAATGATCGCAAGCCGAAAGCTGATCGCTCCGATAGGGCCGCCCAGCAGAGTCAGACTGAGGCTTACAACGTGCTGCCAGAAAGCCAAACGGGCAGATTGCTGACGAAAATAATCCTCGGAGGGGCTGATTTGGTGCGAAAAATGCTTCAAGAGGCTAAAATCAACTCCTTCGCTAAAGGCAGTAAAAAAGCCTAATAGACACTCGCTACAGACGACGCCCGCAAAACTGGAGACAGATGCATAGAGAAAATAGGACAGGGCAGCGCCGAGATCACCGACGATGTTCGCCCACTTGCGACCAAAACGATCCGCTAACCAACCAGCCGGAAAATCGACCAACATCACAACAACCGTGAAAAGTGCCTGCGTGATAGAAATTTCGGTTTGGCTGAGCCCAATTGAATGGAAGAAGGGGGTCATAATCGGGGTACAGATACTGCTGGCCGTAATAGCCGATTCGATCAGGACGAGATTGAGCGAGCGCTGGTAATTCGGAGATTGCGACTGAAACTGCGAAGATGACAAGTTCATGATGTTACTCCTTTCAAAGAGTTATTAAAGTACTGCGCTAAGGCAATTAGCGCTGACAGCCGCAGAAGAAATTTGCGGCTAAGAAAGGCCCGAAGTTCGCTTCGGGCCTTACCTAGATGATTGTCTGAATAGATTTAGTCGATAATTCCCGCACATTTTTCAGAAGTTGTCCAACCGAGACCAGGTTGATTGATCTCTGTAGGATTCTGGAACTGGTGTGCGAAATTTATCATACACATATTACCATTGTAGCACATATTTCTTAAAAAGTCAATAGAAAAAATGCTTTTTGTCATTACTCAGCAAATAAAGTCGGTGTTTAGCGCGAGTGAATGCAACATAAAGAAGGCGATGTTGATCGGCGCGTTCGGCCGCTAGAGTATCACCGAAGAGTTCAAAGATAGTGGCGTGCGGATGGCCCGAAAGCACTTGCGCACGATTTAGCTCAAGCAAAATGACAACATCCGCCTCGAGACCTTTCGACTTATGCATGGTTAGGGCACGCACTCGGGCGTCAAAGTGCGCGGCGGGCATAATTCCCTGTTCAGTAATAACAACCCCAAGAGCCTGGCGGAACTGGTCGAGCATAACTCCCGGAAAAGAAGTAAAATTATGACGATGGAGAAGAAAAATAGACTGACGATGGTGTCGCCTCACAATCTTTGTAACAGCCTTAAGAAGCTTCGCAGGTTCGAGGTATTGGCGCGGGTGACCACCGCAAGCCTGCGCGAGAGCCAGGGCATAGCGGGCGTCGCCCAGTGCGTCCTCAGCAAGATCATCCTTAGCAAAAGGGGTTTTCTTAGGATTGCGAAGTTTAACTTTGCCTCTCTGTTTACGAAATGGAACAGCTTTATCAGCTCGAGAATCATAGTTCTTGAGCATATAGTGGTTCGCATTCTCGACAATTTTGCGGTCGCTGCGATAATTCGTATTCAACGGAATATTAATCACATCTTCAGGAAAATACTGGGCGAAATCAAGAAAATAACGGACGTCGGAGCCAGCAAAACGGTTGATCGCCTGCCAATCGTCGCCGACGGCGAAGAGGTGTGCTTGTGGACAAAGGCGACGCGCAGCTTCGATGATACTAAAGAAAAGATAGGAGAAATCCTGATATTCGTCCACCATCAAATATTTAAGATGGCTGATGCGCCTCATGATAGCTTTCGATGAAAGAGCCGGATCACTCGAAGCTTGGTGCAGAATGCGAATCGCGCGAGCCATGAGAAGATTAAAATCAATCCTGGGATAGTTCAGAGACAACAAATACTCTTGATAGACAGCAAGGCAGATGCGATGGAAACGAACCTTAGTCACAAAAGCAGGATCATCCTGATGCGTAGTGACGTATTGCTCGACGTCTACACAGAGGCGTCGGAGGCCATCATCGCCAAGATATTGCTGCCCGGCGCGAGCGATAAAGCTGTTTGCGAGTTGAAGCGTTTCACGATATTCTTGGGGAGAGGGCTTATGCGATGAGACTTGATTAGTCGACGTCGTGCCAGGGCTAGAACTTTCTTCGGCGAAAACTTTACGGACAGCAGATTTGACGAGAGCATCGTGCTCAACTTCGGAAATGAGCTGCGGATTTTCGCCACTTTGCTTGACTATATCAAGCGCAAACTTGTGGAATGTGGAGGCGATGCGAACAGGCTGACCACGATTCAGATCTTGCAAGCTAACACCATCAATCTCAACGGCGCCAATACGCTCATTGACTTCGGCGGCCGCGGTGCGATTAAACATAAAAACGGCAATTTCGTTAAGTCGAGCTTGCTTCGAAGCGACAAGATAAGCCACTTTCGCGACGATGACTCGCGTTTTACCGGAGCCGGCACGGGCCGTGACGAGAGTATTCTTATGTGAATCATAAACCGCTCGGGCTTGATCATCATCTAGAGTATAGGGCTGACCATTTTGTGAGACGTGTTGCTCGAACCAAACCTTAAACGAGCTGACGCTATCGAAGGCGGTCGTCATGAAAATGCGAGCTTACCGAGTAAGATCATGATTTTAGTTTACGACGAAGGATCTCTTGTGCGGTCGAGGGATTAGCCTTACCTCCAGATTCCTTCATAACCTGCCCAACTAGAAAACCAATGACTTTTTCCTGCCCTGCCCTGAAATCAGTTTGCGCCTGCTGAGTCTCGGGCTTTGTTAAAACCGCATCGACGATCGCTTCAAGCGCACCCAAGTCGTTTTCTTGAATAACTCCAAGTTCTTTGGCGATCGTGTGGGTATCCTTGAAGTGCATTTCTGGATCGAAGAATTTGAGGAAAACTTCTTTCATGCCTGTACTCGAAAGTTCCTTTTGGTCGCCCATCTCGACGAGCGTAACAAGCTGATCGCGACTCGGCAGTTCGTCATTTAAAAGGCTAGCGTTCTCTTCAGCCAAGAGGACAGACGAAAAGAGATTCGCGACTTTTTTGGCTACTTTAGGGTTTTCGAGTTCAGCAAGTTTCTCCATGAGTGCCTGATGATCGAGTAGAATCTCGAGCGTATCGGCGGGCAAAATTGGGCTAAATTCAGTGCGATAATCGGCAGGAAGCTTCGGAAGCTTGGCGCGCTCGGCCTCAACAATTGCGCTCGAAAGACGTAGCGGCGGAATGTCTGGCTCCGGCATATAGCGATAGTCAGCAGCACCCTCTTTTGTGCGCTGACCAGTTGTCTCTCCGGTCGCATCATTCCAACCACGAGTTTCTTGTTTAACTGTTTCGCCCTTCTCAAGAAGTTTGATTTGGCGCTTGATTTCATAATCGACGGCACGTTCAACACTACGGAAGGAATTAAGATTTTTAACTTCGGTGCGCGTACCGAGCTTGTCGCTACCTTCCGGCGCAACGCTGGTATTCACATCAAAGCGCATGTTACCATTGTAGAGATCACCAAAAGTGACTTTGGCATACGTCATCAAGCGCCAAAGTTCCTTCGCATAATCACGAGCATGGGCAGCAGAATGAATATCTGGCATAGAGACAATTTCGATCAATGGCGTACCGGCACGGTTAAGGTCGACGAGGGAAAAATTACTCTCGTGGGTCGACTTACCAGCGTCCTCCTCAAGATGCGCATGTTCGACGCGAACTTTCGTCCCGTCGGGCAGCTCAACATAGCCAGCACCAATAATTGGTTGGTACATTTGCGTAATTTGGTACCCCTTCGGAAGGTCGGGATAGAAATAATGTTTCCGATCAAAGCGGCTTTCAAGATTGATCTGGGAATTCAGGGCGAGACCAGCGCGCACCGTAAAAAGGACGGCTTCACGGTTCAGCCTCGGCAGCATACCCGGTAGCGCATAGTCGACCGGAGAAATGCAAGAGTTCGGTTCTTTGAGACGGGCGTCGTTATCGACTTCAGAAAATAGTTTCGTTTTCGTACAGAGTTGTACGTGGCATTCAATACCGATAGTGGGGATGTATTTTGTCATCTAAATCGCTCCTAGATCTTTTAGCGCTTGCCGGAAGGCGGTGAGGGCTTGACTAACTTGTTGATAGCTGATTTCAAAATCAGGCTCGTGGGCGATCTGGTTGCGGAGCTTGTGCGCATACCAAACCTGATTAAGTTTCGAAAAGCGATCGCCAATCTTTTTCAGACGCTCGCCCATCGTTTTGCCCGGTAGACCTAGCTCAAGCAAGGCTTTATCGAGGAGCTTGTCGGCTTGAATCACGGCCATGCCGTAAGTTCGCGGGTCGTTTTTTACGACGCTATTTTCGATTTTGAGCCAGCGGGTTTGGTACTCCTCAACTTTAAACTCGTGGCCGCGCTTGCCAGTTAAGATCATTGCGATCAAAATCAGAAACGCGACCGCAACAATCGCAATTACCAAAAATACTACTGGTGACCACATTAGTCGTTTCCTCCAAAAACGTCGGCGTGGGAATCCGTGCTACCGGCGCTACTGTCCCGATCTATTTCAGCGGCGAATTTGAGCAAATCAGCGTCACTACGGCGCGGTCCGACCAACTGCAGGCCAAGCGTTAAGCCTTGTGCGGTTTCGCCGCACGGAATTGCGAGACCAGGCAGCCCGGCCAAATTCACCGATACAGACATCATATCTTCAAGATACATTGCGACTGGATCGTTAGTCTTTTCGCCTAGTTTGAAAGCCGGGTTCGGGCTGACGGGCGTTAAAATGAAGTCGCAATTTTCAAAGGCCTGGTTGTATTCTTCGATGATGAGTGTGCGCGCCTTGGCGGCTTTTAGATAATAAGCATCATAAAATCCTGAGGAGAGGACAAAATTGCCAATCATAATGCGACGTTTATTTTCTGGCATAAAACCTTCGTCGCGTGTGTTTTTATACAACTCGCTAAGTGAAGCGGATTTTGCGCTACGAAAACCGTAGCGAATACCGTCGTGACGCGAGAGGTTGCTCGCTACTTCGGCGGGGACGATGATATAATACGCAGCCAACGCATATTTCAGGGCTGGCATATTCAATTCGACGATTTCATGGCCATGAGATTTTAGTTCTTCTATTTTAGTCTGTAGAACTTGACGGATTTCCGGAGCCACGGCTTCATTATCGAAATCTTTGATGATACCAATCTTTTTTACTGGATCATTGAATTTTTCTTCGCTTTGATTATAAAAATCTGGTAAGGTCGTCATGTCTTTCGGATCTTGACCGGCGGCGATCGACATCAGAAGGTCAATATCTGCTGGCGTTTTTGCGAAGAAACCCACGCAATCCGTTGATGAGCCCATTGCGACCACGCCGTAGCGACTAACCGCACCGTAAGTCGGCTTCAGGCCGTAGACGCCGTTAAAGGCAGCTGGTTGACGAATTGAACCGCCCGTATCGGTACCAGTCGCAAATGTCACAATACCAAGCGCAACCGCTACCGCCGAACCACCAGATGATCCTCCGGCCACACGTTCAATATCGCGAGAATTCTTAGTTGGGCCAAAATAGGAATTCTCGGTTGACGAACCGTGTGCGAAAGCGTCAAGATTCGTGCGGCCGATCATGATTGCACCCTCGGCTTCTAGACGTTCAACGGCGGTGGCTTTCAATGGGCTCGTGAACTCTTGGAGGATATGCGCCGACGCCGTCGTCTCGCCTTCGGGGCTGAGGAAATTGTCTTTTAGAGCATACGGCACACCCGCCAAACGCCCGACCGATTCACCTTTTTCCAACCGTTCGTCGATTGCGGCGGCTTTCTTGAGTGCCTCAACATCGTTGATGAAGTTAAAAATATGATAGGTTTCTTGGTATTCATGAGCTTTTGCGAGGGCTTCTTGAATTAACGAAACGGCACTCTGATCTTTTGTTGCAGTTTTCATGCGTCCTCCTACAATACCTTCGGCACTTTGATTTGATGATTATAAACTTCACGCGTCAAACTAAGGAGTTGTTCCGGGTCGGCGTCCTGCGGTAGAATCTCATCGTCGCGCCAAACATTTTCCATTTCAAAAACCTGATACGTCGGATCTATGCCAGAAGTATCGAGTTGGTCAAGCTGCGAAATATAGTTAATGATACCATTTAAATCCGTGAGTAGACTAGCACTCTGTTTGTCACTGAGCGCAAGGTTCGAGAGCTCTGCGAGGTGATTAATAACTTCCTGATTAACTTCCATATGTTCTATTATACTACAAAAACCAAAGTGTCTTTTCTATTTCACCTTCTAATTTTACGATTCCATCTGTCCTAAGCACTGGCAACTACCAAATGCTAAAGCAAATCGGGTAGTGACGAATCCAGAAACTGGAACTGGATACTATGATCCAATTATGATTGAGAATGGCTATTGGAATTTGCTGAAGGAATATGGTTGGACAAAAGAAGATCATGTAGAACTCGGGCCAGCAGCTTGGACGGGGGATAACATAAATTATAATATCATCATGAAGCCATTTTATGTTTCTAGTGTTGGCAGAATACGGATCGAGCTGGCGGCAGCATACGATGCTGGATACGAGGGCTGGTTATGGAGCAGTGCCGCCATGACATACAATGTCACAAAAGACCCAGACGGAGGCTTGGTCTACGGGTTTAATGAACGTTATGGCGTTTCGGTCTCTAGCAGTTATGAGCGCTCTCGTGGTCTCGCTCTTCGCTGCCTCACTCAGTAGTAGTATCCTCTAGTAGGTAGATATATATGATAGATATTTTACTCACTTCCCTAGTTTACCTTTACGAAAGTTTGATGGACCCACTCCGACGCCCGTCTTTACGGGGTCGTCGTTCTTCGCATTGAGCTTCAATGCTCTTTTAGTCCATCAAACTTCCGTAAAGGTAAACTAGTAGTGCAATAGATGCACCATATATTGGTAGATACACACATAATATATACATATACTACATATACATTATTATGTGTGTATGTGTATACTACTGAGTGAGGCAGCGAAGAGAGAAGGCGCCAGTACGGCCGACCATAAATGTAGGCGTCGTGAACCAAGAGCCTTGTACTGACATAACTCCTGCGCCAGTTCCTCGATCGTTCGGAGTGCTTGACCAGTAAGTTGCTCGCTCACCGCTGTATGACATACCACGAGTTGCCTCATATCCCCCAATCATTGGTAAAAAGAAAGGATCATGTTGCATCCTATAAGCAATGCCATTATTAGTCCAAGTGGACCTTCCGTTTACAAAATCGGTCTTGATTTCCGTGAATTCCCACCCATAGCTATTGATGAGCTTGTAAAATGTGCCGCTGTCTGGAAGTGGCCGAGGATAAGTTGTTCCTGAATCATTCGTAGCTGTTTCTGTTTTTGCACTTGGTAGTTGCCAGTGCTTAGGGCAGATGGTTACGTTATTTATTTAATGGTAGCCTGTCTTTTTGTATTAGCCAGCGAAAATTGACGTTCTTTTAGTCCGTCTAGTGACTATGTCGTACACGAAAGCAGAGGGCGTGCTGTTGCAAACCCTCTGCCCTTTGACGCGTGATGAGACTTAGAGCTCTGCGACTTCTTCAGCGGAAGGCGCAAGGTCTTCACTTTCGACCGTTTCTATTTCCGTTTCAGCGTCGGTGATTTCGAGCGGAGTGACACCGGTACCGACCGGAATCTTGCGACCAATGATGACGTTTTCTTTTAGACCGTTCAGATGGTCAACGCGACCATTAATCGCAGCATTGATGAGGACACGGGTCGTATCTTGGAAGGAAGCGGCCGACAAGAAGGAGTCAGACCAAATAGATACCTTCGTAATGCCAAGTAAGAGACTGTCATAAGTTGCTGGTGTCTTGCCGGACTCTTCGAGGCGTCGATTTTCGGCAATAATAGCCGCCTTCGAGACGATATCGCCAGAGACGAAGCTAGAATCGCCAGCGTCGTCGATCATGACACGGCTGAACATTTGGCGGACAATGATCTCGAGATGTTTTGAAGAAATTTCGTGACCTTGTGCAGCGTAGACCGCCATGACGTCGTTCATGATATAACGAGCAGTTTCTTCGGCACCTTTGTATTTTAGTAAATCTTGCAGATTTAATGAACCAGTCGTGATACGATCGCCAGCCTCGACGCGGTCGCCATCTTTCACGAGTAGCTCGGCATCATTCGGGATTTCAAGTTTAACGGCAGCGCCGGCTTCGGCGACGACAATAATTGCATCGTCGGTCAGCTGAGCGTTTCCGTCGGCCGGAGCGATAAGCGGTTCCTTACCCTTGCCTTTGTCGGCGAGTACATCCCCAGCATTAACCGTGGCGCCGTCCTTCACGCGCGGAGTGCGACCATCAAGAACGAGCCGCATGGTTTCACCGCTATTTGGCGAAATTTGGACGATATAGCGATTCCCCTCTTCACGAATATCAACTACGCCCGCAATTGGGGAGACATAAGCCTGACCCTTTGGAGAACGGGCTTCGAGGAGCTCTTCGACGCGCGGGAGACCGCGAGCAATTGCACCAGATCCGGCCACGCCGGAGCCGTGCTTCGTATCAAGCGTGAGCTGCGTACCTGGTTCGCCGAGAGACTGAGCGGCGATGACGCCGACTGGTTGGTGAGCGGCGACGAGCGCACGTGTCGACATATCGACACCATAAGCCTTGCGCGGAACACCGCTGACAGCCGTCGTCGTAAGGACGGATTGGATTTTGACACTTTCGATGTTATCATCGGCAGCAATCTGCTCAGCGATGTCACGAGTAATCATTTCATCGGCAGCGACGTAGCCTGGGACAGGTTCGGCAGCATAACGGCCAGCAATGCGGGCCGCGAAGCCGATGCCAGTATATTCACTTTCGGCCTTATAGACAGCGAAGCCAGGATCTGGAGCTTCTTCATCTGTTGTAAAGACATCTTGCGCCACATCGACAAGGCGGCGAGTTAGATAACCCGAATCGGCCGTACGCAAGGCGGTCGAAACCTGACCTTGACGAGCGCCTCGGGTCGCAATGAAGGATTCGAGGGTATTTAAACCTTTCTTGTAGCTAGACTTGACTGGAAGCTCGATTTCATTGTTGTTAATATCAACCATAATACCAATCTCGGCCGAAGCTAGCTTGATGTTGGAAATGCTACCGCGAGCGCCGGAGTTGACCATCACGGCAATATCGGTGTCCATTGATGCAAGCTTGCTCTTCAAGAAATCAGAAATCTTTTTGTCAATATCGCGCCAGTTAGCAACCGTCAAATTATAACGTTCATCTTCGGTGACGAGGCCTTGATCAAATTGTTCCTGGATCAAAGCGGTCTTCGCATCGCCTTCAGCGATAAAGTCGTCAATTTCTGGGTAGGTCGGGTAGTCATCCTTTGCGGTCGAGACCGATGCGATCGTTTCATACTCGAAGGCGAGATTCTTGACGGCGTCGGCGGTTTTGACTGTAACTTCAGCGCCATAGAGGTCGAAGATGTCGGCCATTACTTTCTTGAGTTGCTTGCTAGTCTGGACGGAATCGTCATAAGGATATTCTGGAGGCAAAACTTCATTGAAGATGACGCGGCCGAGCGTAGTATTGCGAATTTCACCCTTCGCGAAAACACGAATCGGTGTTTGAAGTGCGATCAGCCCTTGGTCGTAGGCCATTTCGGCTTCATAGACGGAACTGAATGGCTTAACCTCTTCCGTTTCCGTACCAGGTTTGTCGTAGGTAAGGTAATAAATACCAAGCACGACGTCCTGATAGATCGCAAGCACCGGAGCGCCGTCAGCTGGTTTCAAGAGGTTTTTGCCGGCAGACATCAGTTCCCCAGCTTCAGCTTGCGCAGCGTCGGAAAGCGGGAGATGAACTGCCATTTGATCGCCATCATAGTCGGCGTTAAAGCCAGAAGCTACAAGTGGGTGAAGTTGAATCGCCTTGCCTTCGATGAGCTTAGGCTGGAAGGCCTGAACGGATAGGCGATGGAGTGATGGAGCGCGGTTTAAGAGAACGTATTTTCCTTTAATGCATTCGTCGAGGGCATCCCAAACCACAGCTTCGCCCGCTTCGATCATGCGCGTAGCCGAGCGAATATTAGCCGCGTGCTCATTAGCGATCAACCAGGAAATAACAAACGGTTTGAAGAGCTCGAGCGCCATCTGCTTTGGCAGACCACATTCGTTAAGTTTGAGTTCTGGACCGACAACAATCACTGAGCGGCCAGAGTAATCAACGCGCTTACCAAGGAGATTTTGGCGAAAACGGCCCTGTTTGCCCTTCAAAAGGTCGGAGATGCTTTTAAGCTTGCGACGACCATTTTGCGCGCTTGCGCTGCGGCTACCATGAACGGCCGAATTATCAATCAGAGCATCAACCGCTTCTTGGAGCATACGCATTTCGTTATGACAAATCACAGCTGGAGCGTTAAGCTCGATAAGTTTCTTCAAACGGTTGTTGCGGTTGATGACGCGACGATAAAGATCGTTCAGATCGCTAGTCGCAAAGCGTCCGCCTGGGAGAGAGATCATTGGGCGCAGATCTGGAGGAATGACTGGAACAACCGTGAGAATGAGATCGATCGGCTTGATGCCAGCTGCTTCCATGCCTTCGAGGACCTTTAGGCGTTTCATGATGCGTTTTTGCTTTTGGCCTTTTGAGTTTTCTGCTTCTTCGCGCAGTTCAGAAATCATCGTCTTGAGATCAACTTCGTCGAGCAAACGCTTAATAGCGGTAGCGCCCATCTCGACTTCGACAAGTTCGTCATAGTCGTCTGGCAAATTACGATAGGCCTGTTCTGTAATGACGGCACCCTTCTGAAGACCTTCGAGCGCATTCTTGCGCAGGCTATAATCAGCTTCGAGCGCCTCCATCTCTTTGGCCTGTTCATCAGCTAGGGCCGTCACGTTTGCGTTGGCGTCTTCGGCCATTTTTTCGTAACGCAGACGAATTGCTTCGCGTGCGGCGGCCGTATTGGCTTCGAGATCGGCCAAGCGCTGCGCAATCTCTTCGTCTTTAGCTTCGATAATAAGATACGACGCAAAGTAGACAACCTTTTCAATATTCTTAACAGTCAAGTTGAGCAAAACGCTGAGAGCTGATGGGGTGCCACGCATGAACCAAATGTGAGCGACGGGCGTAGCGAGTGTAATGTGCCCCATCCGTTCGCGACGGGAGATCGACTTCGTAACTAGGTTGCCTTCTTTATCGACAGCGGCCTCGCGGGAGCGGACGCCCTTGAGCTTTGAATCGTGCGGGTTGATATCTTTGACTGGGCCAAAGATTCTTTCGCAAAAGAGACCGTCACGCTCTGGTTTTTGAGTGCGATAGTTAATCGTTTCCGGCTTCAGAACTTCGCCGTAGCTCCAGCCGAGGATATCTTCCTTGCTGGCAACGCTTAAACGGATCGAGTCAAAGTCGTTGGCGCTAATAAAATTATCCATCCAAGCCATAATTACAACTCCTCTCCGAGGTCGACCGGTTCAGCTTCGTCGTCGATTGATGCGTCGAGATCATCGAGAGCTTCCGAGCCATCCTCTTCCTCTGTTATTTCAACCCCCTCATCATCTAGCATTTCTGCTGTTTCTTCATCATCCAGATCAACCAATGTTTCGACGGTATTTTCTTGAATGCCATGCTGCGCGTAAATTAGCCGATCGTCGTGTTCCTTTTCAATCTCACGCGAGGTACGTTCAATCGCCTCACCAGCGTCGGTCGATTCGCCATGGTCGAGCAGATCAACTTTCAGGCCAAGCCCTTGGAACTCTTTGACGAGAACGTTAAAGCCTTCTGGGAGTTTTGGACCCTCGATAGGCTCGCGTTTAATGATGGATTCATAAGCCTTTGCGCGGCCATAGACATCATCAGACTTGATTGTCAACATCTCTTGGAGGGCGGTGGCAGCGCCATACGCCTCCAGTGCCCAAACTTCCATTTCTCCGAAGCGTTGGCCACCGTTTTGAGCCTTACCACCAAGCGGCTGTTGCGTAACGGCAGTATACGGGCCAGTCGAGCGGGCATGAATCTTATCTTCAACCATGTGGTGAAGTTTCAACATATGCATGACGCCGACAGACGTGCGCTCATTGAAGGGTTCACCTGTGAGGCCATCATAGAGTTGGACGCGACCGTCGCGGGCAAAACCGGCCTTTTCAAGCTGATCAGAAATATCTTCGTCACTAACACCGTTGAATGGTGGTGTGGCGACTTTGTAGCCGAGCGCGCGTGCCGCCATACCAAGGTGAATCTCAAACAGCTGGCCGAGATTCATACGGCTTGGCACGCCCATCGGGCTAAGTAAGACGTCGATTGGGGTACCATCTTCCATGAACGGCATATCCTCGACCGGAAGAATGCGCGAGACAACACCTTTGTTACCATGACGACCAGCGATCTTGTCGCCAACGCTAATTTTACGCATCTCGGCAACGTAAATCTTGATTTGCATAATCACGCCAGCTTTAAGCTCGTGACCATCTTCGTGGGTATAGATACGGACACCAACGACTTTGCCGGTCGAAGATCCATTCATGCGAATTGATGTATCACGGACGTCCTTGGCTTTTTCACCGAAGATAGCGCGAAGCAGGCGCTCTTCAGAGCTAAGCTCTTGCTCGCCCTTCGGGGTGATCTTACCTACGAGGATATCGCCAGGTTGCACTTCGGAACCAACTACAACAATGCCGTCTTCACCGAGGTGGCGCAAACTACGTTCTGGAACATTAGGAATGTCGCGCGTAACCTGTTCTGGGCCAAGCTTAGTTTCGCGGACCTCAACATCGAAGTCTTTAATATTGATCGAAGTGAGCTGATCGTCTTCAACTAGACGTGACGAAATCACGATGGCATCATCCATGTTGTAGCCACGCCAGGGCATGAAAGCGACCAGTAGATCTTTACCGAGCGCGAGCTCGCCGTCCGTGACGGAGGCACCTTCGATCAAGATATCACCCTTCTTCACCTTCTGACCACGAATGACCTTAACCCGCTGATTATAACAGCGATCGTCATTAGTCTTCTCAAAATGCTCGAGCTTGTATTCCTTTTCGCCGTCTTTATAGCGGACTACGATTGAAATACCGTCAGACTTCGTAACGGTACCATCCGCCTCAGCGACAACGACCTGCGAGGTGTTCATCGCAACATCGTGTTCGATGCCAGTACCAACGGTCGGAGCATCGTTGTGCAAGAGTGGTACTGCCTGCTTTTGCATGGCGCAAGCCATGAGTGAACGGTCAACACGGTTTTTCTCGACGAACGGGATAAGGCTGGCTGAGGTACCAAGAATCTCTTTATGTGCGGCATCAATATGCGTAACCAGGCTCGAAGCAACTTGGCTAGGGCGGCCGTTGACACGGGCAGAGACCCATTCCTCAACGAATTCACCTTTATCGTTCAATTTGACAGAAGCGTCCGCGATAATCATATCATTCTCACTAGCAGCATCAACGTAGACAACTTCGTTGGTCACTTTGCCATTCTTGACCACGCGATATGGAGCTTCGATAAAACCATACTCGTTAATGCGAGCATAAGTCGCAAGGTTAAGCACGAGACCGACGTTACCACCTTCTGGCGTTTCTACCGTACAGATACGACCATAGTGAGTCGGGTGCGCATCGCGAACGTCGAAGCCGGCGCGCTCGCGGGTAAGACCGCCAGGACCCATGCTGGAGAGTCGGCGCTTATGCGCAAGCTCAGAATAACCATTGACTTCATCCATCAGCTGAGAAAGCTGTGAGCTAGAGAAGAACTCTTTGACGGCGGCGACAACTGGGCGCGAGTTGAGAAGTTGCGATGGGGTCACTTCTTGCGGATCAGCCATCAACATGCGATCAAGAATATTGCGCTGTAGCCGCAGCATGCCGAGGCGGAACTGGCGCTGGACTAGCTCACCGACCAATTTGACTCGGCGATTAGCAAGTGAGTCGATATCATCGGCCGGCTCTTGTGTGTTGTTCAGGCGAATAATTTCTGCGATGATTGCAATCAAATCTTTCATCTGCAAGGTACGGTGCGCGGCGTCATTCGGAGTATCAAAACCGAGACGCTGGTTCAGTTTATAGCGACCAACGCGCGAAGAATCATAGCGACGATAATCGAAGAAAGTGTGCTCGATCATCGACTTGGCGTTTTCGACAGTTGCGAGGTCGCCTGGACGCAGACGGCGATAGACTTCGAGAAGAGCAGCGGCCTGAGAGGAGGTCGGGTCTTTATCGAGTGTGGCGCTAATATAACTAATCGCACCATTATCAACTTCGGCGAAAGTTTCACGAATTTTATCATTGTCTGAAACGCCTAGAGCGCGCAAGAAAGTCGTGACTGGAATCTTACGACGACGGTCGATCTTGACGTTCAAGCAGCCGTTCGGCGCCGTCTCAAATTCAAGCCACGCACCACGACCAGGAATGACTTTAGCGCCGTAATAGCGTTTACCGTTTGCCTCATCGGCAGTAAAGAAGACGCCAGCCGAGCGCACGAGCTGCGAAACAACGACGCGTTCCGTGCCATTGATGATGAAAGTAGCTCGATCGGTCATCCAAGGATAATCGCCAAAATAGATGTCTTGTTCTTTGATCTCGCCAGTGACTTTGTTAGTCAATTCGACTTGCACGTGTAACGGCGCAGCATAGGTCGAAAGGTTGTATTTTGCGGTCTGCTCGTCTTCAATAGGATCCTTAAAATAATAATCTTTGAAGCGTAACGACAACTTGTTGCCGTTATAATCGTCGATTGGATTAAGTTCGTTAAAGACTTCACGGAGTCCAGATTTCACAAAATCAGCCCAGCTATCGGTCTGATGTGCGATGAGATCTGGAATCGGAAGTGCTTGGTCGCCTTCGGTGAAAAACACGCGGCTACCACTCTTTTTAGTTGTACTCACAGTTTCCTCTCTTTTAGTGTTGATTGTAGCGCCGAAGATTACTGCGGTGAAAAAACTTGGACTCGCCATATCCAAGGATTTAAAAACGCTTCCCAGCCACGTTTGACAACACCGCACACTACTTCTTATGATCATTGTATCGAAAATGTGCCAATTCGTCAAGAGATTTTTGGCTTCGATCTGCCCTAAGCACTGGCAACTACCAAAAGTAACGACAAATAATGACGCTTTAGCAACTGCAGAAAACAGAACTTTTTACAAACTGCTGAATAGCTATGGCTGGACATACGCAAGAAACGATAATGGCGGAATTGGATACACGACCTGGGCAAGTGAAGAGGTTGATTATAACGTTCTCTTGAACCCGTTTTATCTTACGCGTACTAGCTATATAACGACGTCTTATCCTAACTGGTTTATTGACAGACCAGGAGTATTTGCTTTCTACTGGTCAAAGAGTATTCCGTATCCTGCATCGCCCCAAGGCAATCCAGGATTTATGGGGATCGTATATGAGAGCAATGGTAATCTGTTTGGCACCGCTGCCACTACTACTGGTCGCGGTAATGGCCAATCTCTTCGCTGCCTCACTCAGTAGTAGTAGTATCCTCTAGTGGGTAGATATACTATGATAGATATTTTACTCACTTTCCTAGTTTACCTTTACGGAAGTTTGATGAACCCACTCCGACGCCCGTCTTTACGGGGTCGTCGTTCTTCGCATTGAGCTTCAATGCTCTTTTAGTCCATCAAACTTCCGTAAAGGTAAACTAGTAGTGTAATATATGCACCATATATATTGGTAGATACACACATAATATATACAATACTACATATACATTATTATGTGTGTATCTGTATACTACTGAGTGAGGCAGCGAAGAGAGTAAGCGCTATTGCGTTTATAAGGA
>CAYXZG010000013.1:0-22840 GCA_964469535.1 uncultured Candidatus Saccharibacteria bacterium | reverse complement strand
CAGAATCGTCAGCGATCCATTCTCTCTTTCCGCTTGGTAGTTGCCAGTGCTTAGGTTTTTTGTTGGACTTTATCGTGCTGATGCTTGCTAGGTTATCGGGTGCCGTGATACGGTAGGATCACGGCACCCTGCGGGCCAGTACGCAAATTAAGAAGAAGTGGAAAGGATCCATGTATATGACCATTATTTTTAGGTTCTGGCGCTTTCGCGTCACACTAAAAATTGCCTTTATTAAGAAATAAAGGCAATTAAATCATCATATGACCATTCTATCATCATCTTTTAGCGAAGTCTAGGTAGGAAATTCGTGGACGCGAAAGCGCCACACGGAACAAATGTCTAGAATTAGCACTTTATCCAAAGGTCGAAGTAATATCAACCAAACTGGATTTGCTAATGCCTGAGGGTGCCGAAAAGGCCATACGAATCTGTTTAGCCTTTACAAAATATGCCAAAATAACACAATAGTGCAATGCACAAAGTCCTAAGCACTGGCAACTACCAAGAGCCACTAAAGATTCCGGCAACAATCCACTTCCAGACAATAAGACCTTCTATAAGTGGCTAAACAGCTATGGCTGGAAAAATACCGTCAACAATGTAAATAGTGGTTATGGCGCAACAAAATGGCAAGACGGAGAATCGACTTGTGTAATTGATCTAAAGCCGTTTTACATTCCGTCTGTCGGTACATTGATTAGTGGACAATATATAGCAAGTTCTGGATTCGGATGGAGCTATTGGTCAAAGTCAACAATAGCTCCAGAACGAGAAGGTTATAATCAGGCAGTTTTTATGGGCTTTATCCCAAACGGTCATATTGGTACAGCAGCAATCAATACCGATCCTCAAAGCGCTTTCCCTCTTCGCTGCCTCACTCAGTAGTAGTATCCTCTAGTAGGTAGATATAATATGATAGATATTTTACTAACTATGCTATAATTGGGACAGTTAAAGTGGAGTAAATATGATTACGAAGGCTATTATTCCGGTAGCGGGGTGGGGAACGCGACGGCTGCCAATTACAAAGGTCGTGGAAAAATCAATGCTACCGGTCGGAAATCGCCCCCTAGTTGATTATTCAGTACAAGAACTAATCAAGGCGGGCGTGACGGATATCTATATGGTGATTTCCGATGTGGAGCCGTGCCAAGTAAAAGCGTTTTATAGCGACAATGAAGCGTTAAACCAGTATCTAATCGACCGCGGTAAGGATGATCGTTTGCGGCTAGCAAAGACTTTGCCGGATAATGTTACAATTCATTACACTAAGCAGGATCCGTCAGGCAAATATGGAACAGCGGTGCCAATTGCGATGGTGGTAGAAGAATATGGGATCAACGAGCCGGTACTCGTGTTTATGGGTGATGATTTTATCTGGAATCCGAACGGCGAATCAGCGACTACCTCTCTTTTAAAAACTTTGAAGGAAGCAGATGATTCAGCGATTCTAGGCGTGGAGATTCCAAAGGAGCAGGTGGAGCGATACGGGGTGTTCTCGGTGCGGGACGGTAAATTAACTGGCGTCGTAGAAAAGCCGACCGTTGAAGAGGCACCGTCCAATTTGATCAACGTTAGTAAGTATGTCATGTCGCCAACGCTTTTACGCGAGATTGTCGACTATGTAAAGACACACGATTTTGGTCCGAAGGATCAAGAATACGTCGTCACCGATCCAATCGAAACCTACTTGAAAAGGGGTGGTACGATGTATGTGGCGCGAACTGATGGCGTCTATCTCGACGGCGGGACGGTTGAAGGGTGGGTGCACGCCAATAACGTTGTGTGTGGCGCATAGTTTTTATATCACCAAGTGAATAATTTTAAAAATCATTATTCATTTGGTGATATATTTGTGTTAAAATAGAGCTATGAGTAAGCAAAAGAATGATTTAAGTTATCAAGCGGCAATTGGACGAGTCGTCGAGCGGTTACGAACCGAGAAAGGCTGGACGCAGACTCGGCTTGCGGAAGAAATCGGCACTAGTCAATCAGCGATTCATCGGATCGAAAAAGGACGACAAAACATTTCGCTTGAACTGACCAGAAAGCTTTCGGCAGCACTAGGTGGACAGATTCTCTCTGTAAACGACACTGTTTCTCAAAGTTATCGGATTATGGGCGGGAAAGAATTACATGGCGAGGCAATTATTAATACGAGCAAAAATGCAGCGGTGGCGCTACTTTGTGCGGCGCTATTAAATTCTGGACAGACGCGCTTAAAGCATGTTGCGCGAATTGAGGAAGTATTTCGGATTATCGAAGTGCTAGAATCAATTGGCGTGAAGTGCCATTGGATAAATGAGAATACCGACTTAGAGATTATATCACCAGACGAATTAAGGCTAGATAAGATTGACGTCGAGGCGGCGAGAAAAACGCGCTCAATTTTAATGCTGATGGGGCCGTTACTACATAAATTTCGTAAATTTAAATTGCCGTACGCTGGTGGTTGTACATTAGGAACCCGGACGGTAGAGCCACATCTTCGCGCGTTGTCGGAGTTCGGGTTGCGAGTCGATGCAGCGAGTTGTAGCGGTTTTTATGATATTACCGTAGAGCCACCGAGGCATAGTAAAACGCAGTTACGCGAATCGCGATCGGTTGAAGCAGTGCATACATTATATCCTCCGAAAAAAATTGTTTTAATCGAACGTGGAGACACGGTGACTGAAAATGTTCTGATGGCGGCAGCACTTTATCCTGGCGAGACAACGATCGTCGGAGCTTCGCCGAATTATATGGTGCAAGATCTGTGCTTCTTTTTGGAAAAGTTGGGCGTACGGATAAAAGGCATCGGGACAACGACCCTGCGAGTGCAGGGATGCGCAGAGATTGATGTTGATGTGGAATACGCGCCAGCGGAAGATCCGATTGAGGCGATGTCGTTTATCGCGGTGGCACTGGTGACGCAATCTTGCCTGACGATTCGGCGAGCACCAATTGAGTTTTTAGAGGTTGAGCTAGAGATTTTAAAAAGTATGGGAGCGAGGATTGACCGCTCGCCGGAGTATTACAGCAAAAACGGACGGACGCGGCTCGTAGACCTGAAAATTCATAAATCACGTTTAGTCGCGCCAACAGATAAGATCGCACCGATGCCATTCCCGGGACTGAATATTGATAATTTGCCGTTTTTCTCGGTGATTGCGGCGACGGCGGAAGGACGCACTTTGATTCATGATTGGGTATTTGAGAATCGCGCGGTTTACGTAACTTATCTAGAGAATCTGAACGCAAGAGTCGAATTATTGGATGCGCACCGCGTATATATAGAGGGGCCGACGAATTGGCGTGCGGCGGAATTAGTGGCGCCACCAGCACTGCGTCCGGCAGTAGTAGTAATGATCGCGATGCTGGCAGCCCCAGGGACTTCAATTTTGCGCAATGTCTATTCAATCAACCGCGGATATCAAGATTTTGCGGCGCGCTTGAATAAATTGGGGGCAGAAATTCGGCCATTAATGGGCATATAGGATTAGTTAAGCAGAGCGGTTTTGAGATTTTATCAATTTTAAACGTGCTAGTGGTTGTAAAATTGAGAAAATTTGATATATGATGGCAGCATACTGCTCCAAAGTTTATAAAAATTGGGCGTTTTATGAGGATGTAGCAGGAGAATGTTATAATTAATACAAAGGAAGGTAATATGACAAAGAAAACTACGAAAGTCGAAAGCCCAGAGGTGGATAACGGTAAAAAGCAGGCGTTGGATTTAGCAATTCAGCAGATCACCAAGCAGTTTGGGACTGGTTCGATCATGAAACTTGGCGAGACGCGAAAAATCGATGTGGAACTTTTGCCGTCTGGTTCCCTGTCGCTCGACTTAGCGCTAGGCGGCGGATATCCAAAAGGGCGCATTATTGAGATTTACGGGCCAGAATCTTCTGGCAAAACAACGCTTGCGTTGCATGCGATTGCCGAGATCCAAAAACAAGGTGGGCAGGCTGCATTTATCGATGCAGAACATGCACTGGATCCGGCATACGCGAAAAAGATCGGCGTCGATACAGACAATTTGTTCATTTCTCAACCAGATAACGGCGAGCAGGCACTCGAAATCACTGAAACGCTGGTGCGATCGGGAGCGGTAGATTTGATCGTGGTAGACTCGGTTGCAGCTCTAGTTCCACAGGCAGAAATTGATGGAGACATGGGCGATTCGCAAATGGGGCTTCAGGCGCGGCTGATGTCACAGGCAATGCGAAAATTGACGGGTATTATCTCGAAATCAAAAGCGACGGTGATATTTATTAACCAGATTCGTATGAAAATTGGTGTGATGTTCGGTAATCCAGAGACGACGACCGGCGGCAACGCACTGAAGTTTTACGCATCAGTACGTATGGATATTAGACGAATCGGTCAAATCAAGGAAGGTGACGACGTAGCGGGCAACCGAACAAAAGTAAAGATCGTCAAAAACAAGATTGCGGCGCCATTCAGGACGGCCGAGTTCGACATTATGTATAACGAAGGAATCAGCAAGGTTGGCGATGTGCTGGATCTAGCAGTGCAAAAAGGTATCGTCGACAAGGCGGGTGCTTTCTTGAAATATAATGGCGAAACTTTGGCGCAGGGTCGCGAAGCAGCAAAGGCGACTCTGAAGGCGAATCCGGCGTTGCTGAACGAAATTGATCACAAAGTACGGGTAGCGGCAGGGATCGGCGAGGAGACCGAAGATCATACGGCAACCGCAGACGAATCAGAGAAGAAAGCCGAGGCTTAGAATGAATGCTTAAAATTGAATCGCTAGAGTCAGACGAAAAGTTTTTGAGCGAGTCGGATCTTGGGGAAACGGAGGGGGGATTTAGTGGTGGGCAAGACGAGCAAGACGACGAGTGCGCGGGGAGTGCGATCTGGGATAGACTGCTGAACGACGACACGATGACGGTAACACAACTAACTGGTGGTGTACGCAACCCGAATCGCGTGAACGTTTTCCTTGATGGGCATTTTGCGTTTTCGCTGGACATGGCACAGGTAGTTGATTTACAAGTAAAAGTTGGGCAGAAGCTGAAACCAGAGCGAGTCGCTGAGCTTCAAGCGGCTTCGGAGTTCGGGAAACTATATCAGCGGACGCTGGAGTGGGTTCTGACTAGACCGCATTCGGTTCGTGAGGCGAGAGATTATCTAAAACGACGGCAAATAAAACGCATGCAGTTGAATCGTCAGCGAGCGCGCGAGGAGAAACGACCGCTACCTGAATTCCAAAACGAAACTATCGATCTAGTAGTAAAACGACTGGTCGAGAAAGGATATCTGGACGATAGGAAGTTCGCCAGATTTTATGTCGAGAACCGCAATGTACGCAAAGGGATCAGCCAGAAACGCTTGCGAATGGAACTAAAAAAGAAAGGCGTAAGCGAGGCAGACATCGCAAGCATCTTAACTGAGGACCTGCGAGACGATAAAGAAGAGCTCATGAAAATGATCATGCGAAAAAGACGGCGATATAATGATCTGCAAATGGTCAACTATTTAGTGCGGCAGGGGTTTGATTTTCAGACGGCAAAGGCAGCAGTAGCAGAATATGATGAAGCGAAGAATAATGATAGCTGCGATTAGAATTTAGGCTGAATTTTGGTCAAGTTCTCTGAAAGGTCGTTCCCTATTCGGGGGTTTTGGTTTTCGACTCGGCGGCAAAATCGGGTTCACGGAAGGGGTTGATAAAATTCGGCACAAAATCAGCTGGGGTTTCAGATTTCACAGTTTTCTTAGGCTTGTCGTGCTCGTCTTTGACGATAACCTCGTAATCGTTGATCTCAATGACCATTTGGCGAGAAATGGTTAGTTCTGGATCGAGAAAAGATTTGAACAGTGGACGTTGGACGATGAGCTGTTGGATTTGCCAGCTACCGACGTCGATAGTGTAGCCCGAGACTTTACCGAGTTTAGCACCTTTCTTTGTCACAACCCGCAGACCGACAAGAGAAAAATTGAGTTTGAGAATGTCGCGGATTTTAACTACATCGTCTGGATTCACAAACTCGTCAATCGAGTCAACAATGATGCCCAGGCGAGAAAACTCGCGAACGCTTTTGATCGGAAGTATACTACCAACTTCGTCACGGATGAGCGGGCCGTCGACCTGAAAGCCGATAACCTTGAGGCTGTTTGGGTCAATGATCGGCTCAGCAACACGGGCAATTTCACCGCTAACGTGGAGACTAAGGACTGGATAATTTGAAAGGCTTAAACCGTTGATAAGCATACTATTATTATAACATGTGGATCATTTTGTGGCGATGAGTGGTGGTTGCCAAGTTGCGGGATAATCTGTCAAGCCAAGCAGTGTAGAAATCGTAGCGGCGACGTTAGCAAGTCCAGGATCGGGAAGGGCAGCACGGCGGTAGATCTTAGCATTCTTGGTGTTGTCATAGAAAATACAAGGAACTGGATTCGTAGTGTGAGAAGTTTTTGGTGTGCCAGAATGGTCAAGCAATTCTTCGGCATTACCATGATCGGCTGTAATAAGTAGAATACCACCAAGCTCATCAACCTTTTTTGCAAGACGAGCCAGTTGAAGATCGATGGCCTCGATCGCAACAATTGTCGGCTCGAGTTCAGCAAAATGGCCGACCATGTCGCCTCCAGGAAAATTCAGGCGGATAAATTGAAAACGATCCATCGCAGCAAGGGCTGTGTCGGTAATCTCGGCCGATTTCATCCAGGGACGTGTGTTAAACGGCTGCGTGTCTGAAAGAATCTCGATCTGCCCCTCACGACGAGCCTTTTTGTAGCTATTGCCATCAAAATAATAAGTGATGTGACCGAACTTGACCGTCTCAGAAATAGCAAGTTGCGAAATTCCTTGGGAACCCAAGAAGGCGTTGAGCGGGGTTTCGATTTTGATGGGCGGGACAAGAATATTTTTGGGAACATGGTGATCCGCATCGTACTCTGTCAGACCGGCGAAATAGATTTTTGGCGATTTGGTTTTGAAGCCGCGATCGAATTTATCAAACTTTTCCTCTGTGAAGGTACGAGCGATTTCAATGGCGCGGTCGGCGCGGAAATCGTAGTAGATAAAAGCGTCGCCTTCCTGGACCTTGCCGATGGGTTCGGCGCGGAGGGAGGGGCTGGGCTGAGAACTGCGCGCTTTTATCGCACGAGATTGGAGCGCCGAGCGCGCAGCAACGTTTTCAATGATAACGAAAGGTGGTAAATATTGGTCTTGAAGCTTCGGATCGGCGTGGCGAAGAGCTTTGATCGCGGCGGTTGCGGACGTAAACTGATGTGGCGCTCGGCCATGAACCATCATATCCCAGCCGCGCTTGACCATATCCCAATTGCTTTCATAGCGATCCGAAACGGCAACCATGCGACCAGCGCCAGAAGCAATGCGAAAATCCGCATCCTTAAACTTTTGACAAAACTTTTCAAAACGTTCGATATATTTGGGTTCGGACTGCGGCGCAACATCACGACCATCAAAGACACAATGAACACGAATTCGACGGACACCCTCGTCGTAGGCACGTTGGACCATTCGCTCAAGGTGCTTCAAGTCGCTATGGACACCACCGTCTGAAAAAATCCCAGCAAAATGAAGGGTCTTGCGCTTGTCTTTATTTTTATCTTTATTCTTATCTTTGTCTTCACTGAGCCATTTCATCGCGCCTTTCCAAGCCTTACTATCCCAAATTGCGCCGGTCTGGAACGCGGCTTCGACCTGAGCGATGCCCTGCTGGATGATCTGACCAGAACCAAGGGCATTATGCCCGACTTCAGAATTGCCCATTTGACCTGGCATGATGCCGACAGCCTCGCCTGAGGCAGCAAGTGGAATATTCAAGTAGTTCGCCATCGCATAGTCGAGAAACTCGGTGTGGGCCTGGCGGACGGCATTGCCGCTACGTTTGGTCGATAGACCAACGCCATCCATTATAACGAGGACAACGGGACCGTCATAATGTAATTTTTTCATGAATATGATTTTCCTCTTGACTTTTTATAATGCTTGTGCTATACTGGAATTATTCGCCGCATGAAAGACTGTCGGCTTGGGTTTTTGCGCGCTAGGACCGAATAAAGCGCTGAGAGTGGGTCGAGGGTGGACCGGTGGACTGAGAGCGGAATGGGGGCGTAATGAAAGTGGACTGGGAGTGGACTGGCATTAAGCTGAGATTCGGCCGATATGGAGTAGCTCTAGCGGCGCGGAACTTGTTGGGTAATACAGTGGATGTTGCCGCCGCCGAGCAGAATTTCGCGGGCATAGATCGGCTCGATCACCTTGTCGGGGAAGCAGGCCTGGAGCGTGTCGATTGCGGCTTGATCATGCGGGTCATCGAAGACTGGCAGAATAACGGCACCATTACAGTTGTAATAGTTGAGGTAGGAAGCTGGAATGCGGTCGCCTTCGTTGCGTGGGAAAGTTCCCTCGACAACGTCGACGCCTTCGGATTCTTCTTTAGTGATGCGGACGGGATTCGGCACATGGATTTTGACAATTTCGAGCTTGCGACCCTGAGCGTCGGTCTCGCTTTCAAGATAGTCTAATGCGGCTTTTGAGCGTTCGTACTGCGGATCATCTTCGTTGTCTTCCCAAGCTAGGGCAACCTTACCTGGGGCGATGAACTGGCAGATGTTATCGACATGGCCATTCGTGTCTTCATCCATGTAGATTCCCTGCGGAATCCAGAGGACTTTTTCGGCACCGAGATAATCTTTGAGCATAGCCTCGATTTCATCTTTGGTCATATTTGGATTACGTCCTTCGTCGAGCAGAGTTTCTTCGGTCGTCAAAATAGTGCCTTCGCCGTCGGAATGAACCGAACCGCCTTCGAGGACAAAATCAGTGAGATGATAATAATCGACGCCTTCGATCGCGGCCATCTTTGGAGCGATATAATCATCTTGGTCCCACGGAAAATAAATGCCGTTGACGAGACCGCCGTAGCCATTAAATTTCCAGTCGATCGCGCGCATATGGCCTTTGCCGTCAATCACGAAGGTAGCGCCAGTATCACGAACCCAAGAATCGTTATTGGAGATTTCGACGATCTGGACGTTCGGCATGTTCATCTCAAGGAGATGAAGATATTGGGATTTGTTCGTGCCGACGATGACTGGTTCGTACTTGGCGATCGTCTGAATAACTTGCTTAAAGACGGCCTGAGCCGGCTCGGCGTTCATACGCCAGTTGTCGCCGCGCTCGGGCCAGAGGACGTAGGTACAACGGTGTTCCGCTAGTTCCGATGGCATGTAGAAACCATCAGCTTTGGGCGTGCTATTATTAATTCTCATAAGTTATTTCCCTTTCCGATTATTTCGCTTTTGCGGCCCTAGATTTAGCCTTCGGCTTAGAAGAGCGACTCGAGATAGTCTTGGCTTTCGCGGACGTGCGCGGACGATTGACCATGATTTCGCCGAGGATTATGGCGATACAGGCGCCGACGATGAGTGGCCACTGATATTCAAACATAGCGGTATTGAACTCTGGGAAGAGCGTGAAGAAGAGCGCGACTAGGAGCAGGACGAACGGGACGATGCCGAAAAGAGCGATTTTGAGTTTGCCACCATTAATCCAATAACCGTTTTTGACGGCGGGGCCTTTTTTGTGGAGCTTGAGGAAAGCCAAGAACATCGGGAGGTAAGACAAGAGAAGACAGACGAGGCTGAGTGAGAAGAAAGTCCAGAATAAGTTAGAAACTTCGGGGAAGAACTCGGCAACGATGATGCCAGCGACCGAGATCACGAGGGCGACGGCGCCGGTCCAAATCGAAACAACGTAAGGAACGCCGTTTTTATTACGCTTAGCCCAAGATTTCGGGAAGGTTCCATCCTCGGCAGCGTAGGCAATGACAGAGTTGACGCCAAAGTTCCATGAAGAAATGTTCGCGACTAGAGTATAGATGAACATACCCCCAACGACGACGGTGATCGCCTTGATGGCAGCGGCTGAGAAACCAACAGTCGTGAGCAAAATGTCGTAACTATCAAGAAGTCCGGAGTCCGTGGGGATTTGGTCGAGCGGGATCGCGACGCCAATGCCGAAGGAAGCGAGAAGGTAGAAAACGGCGATCAAAACACCGCCAAGAATGACCGCTTTCGGGATCTCTTTCTTGGGATTGTCCATATCGTCGCTAAAGGTCGAGACAACCTCAAATCCAAGCATATTGAAGATAATCAGAGCGACAAAACCGAGACCGGTAAAATCAAATTTGCCATCAGCACTGACCATCGGCAAGAGATCAGTGAATGACTCGATCGGATTTGCGCTACCCTGCGTCACGAGGACATAGATACCAAGCACGCCGAGACCGGCCATGAAAATGAATTTACAAAACGCTCCGAGGTTCGAGAGCCAAGCACTTTGCGAAATGCGCAGTACGCCAAGCACGGAAACAAGCACGATATAGGCAACTTGGATCGCGAGGATGAGCGGCCAGGTCATTTCGACGCCAAGCATCTGGAGCAGATAGGTTGTCACGAGATCAGCGAGCGAAGCAATCCAGAGAGGATAGTTCACCCAATAGAACCAGGCGACGCGTCCGGCCCACTTTTCGCCGAAGGCTTTTTTGATCCAGGTATACATGCCGCCGTCCGACGGATATTGGGTGCCGAGCTCGGCAGAAATCAGTCCGTACGGGACGAAGAAGCCGATCAGCATAATGATCCACCAGAGGTATTGAGAATTACCGATGGCGGCGGTTGGCGCAACGGCATCTCCGACTAGGATGATACAGACCGTCGCAAGAACGGCGCTGAACAACCTAAACTTAGGTTTTTTCTTTTTATCTTTAGGCATTATTTTTCTCCTTTTGCCTTTTTAATACTATCAAGCGCAGTTTGTGCTACACCCGCAAAATATAATAATAAGCCACGTTGGGCAGTGAGACGATTCTCGGCTTCGTCCCAAGCCACAGAATGAGGGCCATCGAGTACACTATCAGTCACTTCTTCGCCCCGAACGGCCGGGAGACAATGCATGAACTTCACCTGCGGATTACCAGTCGCGGCAAGGAGTTCGTCGTTGACTTGATATTTAGGATAAAATTCGCGCATGTAGACTTCTTTCGGGGTTTCCTTGTCGTAAAGTCCATACCAAACGTCAGTATAGATGAAGTCGGCACCTTCGAGGACGACTGGATTGTCGGAAACGTGGACGCTGCCGCCGTAACGCTGAGTGTTGGCGCGGCCGATTTTCAGAAAATCGTCGGACAACCACTTGGCGGGCGGAGCGTACTGAACAAACTCCATACCCATCTTCGTCGTGATCATCATGAGTGAAGCGCAAACCTGCGTACAGTCGCCGACAAAAACGACCTTGACCTTATCGAGGGGCTTGTCCGCAGGAAGATGGTCGAAGATCGTAATAATATCGCCGATTTCTTGGGTCGGGTGGTTATAGTCCGACATACCGTTGATCACCGGCACAGAAGAGCGCTCGGCGAGCTCAACGATGCTAGCATGGCGATCGACGCGCGCCATAATAATATCGCACATGCGCGAGAGTACTTGCGCCGTGTCGCCGATCGTTTCGTGAGCGCCAAGCTGAATCGCGCCAGGGGCGAGGTTCAAAGCGTGTCCGCCGAGTTGTTCCATGCCAACTTCAAAAGAAACGCGAGTGCGCGTCGACTTTTGCTCGAAAAGCATAGCGAGATTTTTGTGATAGAGAGTGTCGAGAGTCCCGCCGGACTTGAGGAAGCTACGCACGGTCGTTGAGGTTTTGATGATGTCGAGGAGTTCAGACTGGTCGAAATCACTCGTGTCGATAAAATCCTTCCGAGAAGGGGCTTTGTGGACTAGTTCATAAGGATTATACATAACCTCATTATATACCAACTCAAGGTAAGCGCAACCATTGACAAAGTGCTTATGCTGTGCTACAATGAAAGTAAGCTGCTTGGGGCGGCTAGGTTTTTGGTGGAAAAATGAGCCTCCCCGAAGTAAAAGTCAAAAGAAGTTCCTCGCGCTGGGGGCAGGTTCGGGCGCGGTCGGGTGCTAGGACTTTAGACTTTCGAGATGCTTCTTTGCTTTGAGGGTGACGGCGCGTCCACGCGGGGTGCGTTCGATGAGGCCGAGCTGAAGCATATACGGCTCATAATAATCTTCGATAGTGGCGGCTTCATCGCCGGTCAGGGCGGCAATCGTGGTCAGACCAACGGGGCGGTCGCCATAGTTTTCGAGCATGAGTTCAAGCATATTGCGATCGGCAGGATCAAGACCGAGGTCGTCGATTTCCATGAGCTTAAGAGCGCCTTCGGCGAGGGTGCGATCAATATAGCCATTACCATGAACTTCGGCGTAGTCGCGGACGCGTTTCGTCAAACGGTTCGCAATGCGTGGCGTCAAACGGGAGCGCGTCGCAAGTAGGCTCGTCGCGTCGGGAGCAATCTCCGTACCGAGAATACTAGCGGTACGACTAATGATACGTTCAATCTCGGGGATTTTGTAATATTCGAGGCGATGGATGAGGCCGAAGCGATCACGCAACGGACCAGCGAGAGAGCCGGTACGGGTAGTCGCGCCGACGACGGTGAACTTCGGAAGATCGAGACGGACAGAACGGGCGGCGGGACCCTTGCCGATCACGATGTCGAGTTTATAATCTTCCATGGCGGAATAAAGAACTTCCTCGACAGCACGGCGGAGGCGGTGGATTTCGTCGATAAAGAGAACATCGCCGTTCTGGAGGTTAGTCAAGATCGAGGCGAGATCGCCAGCGCGCTCAATCGCAGGGCCGCTCGTCACACGAAGGCTAGCGCCAAGCTCGTGCGCAATAATATTCGCCATAGTCGTCTTGCCGAGACCAGGAGGACCATAGAGGAGAACGTGGTCGAGAGTGGTACCGTCATCGCGCTTCTTTACAGCGTCAATGGCGAGCTTGAGATTGCTTTTCAAACGTTCCTGACCAATATAGTCGGCAAAGCTGAGCGGGCGAAGGGTCACTTCCTCAGCCTGCTCGGACAAATCGTTCGCGCCAGTATCGACAAGACGACTTTTCGGTGCAGTCGGGTCAGATTCAATACTTCTCTCAATTCCCATAGGGCAATTATAGCAGAGTTCGAGGAATTCTGGCGGAGAAGACGGCGGTGTGATACAATGTTTAATAACTATAAAGGAGTTTAGGTATGACAAAAGAATTGGATCCAAATAGTAAGACCTGGAAAAATCTCGAAGCGGCGTTCGCGGGCGAGTCGCAAGCTTGCGTCAAATATCAGTATTTCGCTTCGCGTGCGAAAAAGGACGGTTACGAACAAATTCGCGCTATCTTCCAAGAAACTTCGGACAACGAGAAAGAGCATGCGAAAGTCTGGTTTAAATTCTTGCACGGCGGAGAAGTGCCTGGCACGAGCGAGAATCTCGAAGCAGCAGCGGCAGGCGAGAACTATGAGTGGACTGATATGTATAATAATTTCTCGAAGATTGCACGCGAGGAAGGATACGATGAGATCGCGGCAAAGTTCGACCTAGTCGCGGGAGTCGAGAAAGAACATGAGGCGCGCTATCTAAAGCTCAAAGCGAACGTTGATAACGATATGGTTTTCAAGAGCGACAAGGTCACGGTTTGGAAATGCCGCAACTGCGGATATGTCTATACCGGCGAAGCGGCGCCAGAAAAATGTCCAGCCTGCGATCATCCGCAAGCATTCTTTGAGATTCGAGCTGAGAATTATTAGAAACGGATTATTTAGAGAAATAGCCCCCGGGTGAACTGGGGGCTGTTTTGGTGGGGAGTTTTTTGGGGAGAGATACGACTTTTTGGGTGCTTCGTGGGCTGTGTGAGGTAAACCAAAGATTTTTAGTAAAAAGCATAACGATAGCGTTAAGACTTTGACTCCGTCCCGAGAGGTTCTAAAAATCGCCATTATTGTCGCACGGGCCACTCTCGGTCCAGCAATTGTTGGTAATCCAGAAGTCTTTTTTCGTCGTCGAACTATCACTCTCGCCAGTTAGTTCAAGAGCATATTGCGGATAAGGAAAGAAAATGTTGGCCGGTTCGAGGCGAGTCTCGACGCGACGCACGAGCTGGTTCGCACGGCCGGTTGAGTCAACACTGATTTGGGCATTCTCGAATTGTATAGTTTCACCATTTGCATCTTCCAGTGTGATAACAAAATCCGTTAGCATATCCCCATACGGGAGTGATGCAACTAGTAGAACGTTGTCGTTATTCTGAAAGCTCATTTCGGTTAGCGCAACATTACAGGCAAATTCAGATTTCTTACACTCAACAAGGATGGGCTCATTAGACACCCCCTTATACGCGTTGTCGGCAGCTACGATAGTACTGTATCTAATTTCATTCGCCGTTTCATCATTTCTATCATCTTGAATTGGTTTAAGAACAATCGTGCTATATACATTTTCTCCAACACTTTGCGCATTACTAAAGTCTTCATATCTAAAAGTCTCGCCGACACGAATTAGTGTTAAAGCGATAACCGGAGGAGTTGATGCCTCGTTCTTAGAGGGAAATTTTGAAGCGTTAACGTTGGACCGCTCAAGAAGATTTTTAAACTCTGTTCCGTTGAGTTCCGAATACCAAGAAAAGCGTATGGTCTCAATACGCGAAACTTGCGTCGTGCCGCCAGTGTCATCCCCGCGGTTGATGCTGAGTGGGATAACCCTGGTACGGGTGTCAGACGTAAGCGTTGAACGATAGTCGTCGACAACATTGTTGAGAATAACGCACGTATACGCCTGTTCGGATGTCGTATTATTATTCGGATTGCTGCTTTCTTGAATTTTCACTTCGCCTTGATTATCTTCCCCATATAGGTATCGCACTAAACCATACTCCGAGCAGTTCTGCTTGAATAAGGTCTCGCCATTACAGGTATTAGCATCGCCGCTAGAACTAAGGCAATGATAGTATTGGTTGATTGCCGTTTTTGCGTCTTCGACTCCTGCTAAAGCTGAATCGTAGGCGGATTGAGAAAGGTCATCATTGCTACTCTGTGAGGTCTCGGAAAGAATAATGCGAATAAAGCTAAGTGTAATGACGCTAAAAAGAATAGTCGCAAAAACTACAACATAAATAGAAGCAGCACCCTTTTTGTAAAGTTTCGGAGAAATGTTTACCATAATTATATTATACTCCAGCAGAGCCAGCTGTGCGAGCGGCAAAATTAAACTTATTAATTGCGCAATAATTAAAATCTGTGCTTAGAGTCGAAATGCTACCACCAACACTTTCTTGATTGTCTGCCGTAGTGTTAAACGGAATACGGTTCCCATCTACGCGGCAATAGTCTCCACTGCGCGTCACATCAATATCGCCACGCAATGTCGCGAGGATGAACGTACCGGACATATAGGTTCGGAGAGTAACTGAGTCTTGACTAATCGGAAAGATTGTTAGCTCATATAGCATCAAGTCGGTATCGAAGCCGCGGAGCATAGTATCAATCTCTGGTTCTGGCATGATAGTGTAGCTTCCACTATCGCCGTCGCCATCATTCCTAACGCTCAGGTTAATTCTGGAAGCATCTGGGGTAAAATAGCTTAAGGCACTGCTACCGGAGCCGACATTGGTCTTTACGGTATAATCATCATTCATAACGCTCGCACAGACATGAAAATTACTATCCTTAATCTTCATAAGGCGAAAACTGTCACTGCCATCTGGTCTCGTCCCATTATTTGCTGTTATATACGAAACAGCTATCGCATGCTTTTTGCCGCCGTCGTTATAACTCTCTCTTAGGCCATAATAGGTGTTCCATAGATATGAGTAGCTACCAGTACAAAAAATTCCATTGTACTGTCGTCCTTTGCTATCATAATTCGCGTGATAAATGAAGTCACGGGCGCTGTCTTTGATGCACTTCTCTCTGTAATTGACTGGATCCGCAGGGGTCGGGCCTTTGACATATTTGTTACAAAGGCTGATTGTGTCGACGGATGGCGATGCATTAATTGTTGACGTCAAATCGTCAATGAGACTACGACCGACGCTGTTTACTGCTTTAAGCGTGGCGCCCTTTTGAAAGATGGCGATAATATTAATCGTAACTACGGCGATGGCAATTAAAAGCAACGCAATAAATGCCATCGCAAGCGAAAGTTCGATAAGGGTAAAACCGGATTTTGTTTGATCGGACGATAAAGACTTCTTCTTTTTCTGTATTTGGCTCATTGGTTGTGATACTCCGGATTATATAATCTAATAACTGTGTCAAGCGACGTTGGTCGCGTTGAGTTTGGCGGGTTCCAACAGGTTTCGATGTAGAAGTCGTAATAGAGCGGAATCGTTGTATCTAGACCGTTGATTCTGAGAGTTTTGGTCTTCTCACTTTTTACTGCTACGACCCAAATTCCTTCGACAAGAGCGACATGATTATATAGATGTCCATTATTTGGGTTATTTTCACCGATCATGTTACCTTCGTTGACATCTTGTTTGTCACTTCCCTCAGCATCCTTTGAGTAAATAATTCTGGCGTTTAGCGTTGCCTCCTGAAATTTGGACGGGTTCGTTCTTGCGCTAATGAAGACTCCGCTAGCGTCTCCTGTGCGGGCTGGTTCTCCGAGCGTCAAATCCCGGGTATTTATAACAAAGGCTTTATTATCATACAGAAGATTATGATCGCTTCCTTCACGTTTGTTATAGACAGACGAACAGCTATTCAGTGGATACTCGATGTTATACTCCGATGAATTTACCGCGGATTCGGCTATTTTTTGCCATACTTCAGTATACTGTTGATATTTCTCCGTTTCAATAGAAGCAGCCCCCGACAGTTCTCCGTACGTTGGTAGACTAAGCTCAGAGAAGTATGAAGCATGTATGAAACGTAAAGCTTCGGCTTGCGCATTCAACTCATTGCGAGCAACGACGAATTCTAGTGATGTTTCAGAATTTGCTAAGCCGAGATTCATCATAGAGATCGAAAGAACGGCGACGAGACTAAAGACAGCTATAGCAAACATAACTTCAATGAGAGTATCACCACGTTTTGACCTTCGTAGTCTTTTATCTATGGGTTGCATTTGTTCTCCTCAACGTCTGCGTCGATAATGTTAACTGCGGAGGCGTTACGCCCATCAGCTGATAGACGTACGTCCCGGATAATCGCACTGTCTTCAGATTTAACGCAGAAATTAATCGCCGTCGTGGTATTAAAGTCTTCTGGGCGGCTATTTAGCACAGAATTAAATTGTGTACTGGCCGTTTTATTAGTTGGACTGCACTCGTTTTTTAAATCAAACGTTTCGCCTTCTAAAAATGCTGTGTGGATGACACCAGAGCTTGGCGCGCGAGCAACAATAAGAGTGCCGATTAGGAGCCCTCCATTATGACCTAGCGCACTGTCGTAATCCTGATTGATGCTCGACTCCCAGAGCGGAGTATAGCTAGATACGCTCGTACCTAGTTCCGTAACGCCTAAATTCCGCGTCTCGCCACAAAAGAAGCCAGCGTCAACAGCCTTTAGTTCATCAACAAAGTTAGATCTGCCGGCAGGAATAGTAGCACTACCAATAAGCGTTGCCGAATAGACGCGGCTACCACTTTCTGAGCCAAAAACTAATGCCTTGCCCAAAATGACCGTGTCGTCTGAACTACCGAAGCTATCAGCGTCGTTGCCGCCAAACGTCTCTGGGTTCATAACGGCAGAATAGGTCGCGCGGAGGTATTCCGCAACACCGCGGACGGCGTCATTATAACGTTGTTGGCCAATAGAACGGTATGTTCCCGTCAATACTCCGATTAATAACAAGCCTGATATAGCTAAGACAAGCATGACTTCGATAATAGTGAAGCCTACTTTTGTTTCTTCTTGTATGCTTTTTTGCGTTATTCGTCTCATGATTGGTTATTTTAGCCCTAATACCGCGGCGCCAATTCGCGTGAATACGATTCAACATAGCTGGAATTATAACGACTGGCTTGAGCATAGGCCCAGAGATAGTCGTCAGCACGGTAATTAAATACTTCAGCAGGAGTGTACTTAGTATTGTCTTCTTCTTCATCAGTAGTATCGGTGTCTAAGAGGTCAGAGCCAAAGGAACGGCGCATGATGATATTAGAAGCGCGGACGGGTCCGTTGAAAATGAGCTTATTTTCACATGCAATATCTCCCCCCTCTCCTTGCGGAACGGCAGCACGAGTAGTTCCGGTTCTGTAATTGGGGCAGGTATTAATAGTACCAGACACGACCAGCCACGCATCGATATGTCGCACTTTTGGCGAGATGTTCAGATTGCCATTCACAAATATGATCGTGCGGGGGATCTGATAGATATTAGAATATTCACCGCTAAATGGCACGCTCGGCGATACTGAGATTGGTTGTTGAAGTGTATATGTACCATCCGCGTAGCTGCTCGCATCGATAAGAATAATGTTAAATCCGGACAGGTTGTTAGGTATGCTTTGTATTCGCTCCTGATTGTCGTCATAAGCTACCTTGTAGCACGTTAGAGAATTAGCGTTGACGAGCGTATTCCACGTCGCATTTTTTTCCACATTTGACCCGCATAGATTTTCGAAATAGGTTCGGAGGCGTAATCTGTACGTGGAATTTGTGGTAATGTCTGAATATCCTAATGTTTGAGTCGTTACGAACCCTGGAATATTGGTAACATTTGCTATCGTCATCTGTGAGCTATCTCTCCAACTTTGACCGACTCGCTCAACCGTCGAGCCAGCTCCAAGATCGGCTCCTGACGTAAAGCCGTCAACACTTGCACCTATAGCCGCTAGATATTCCGTCCATGAGCCATAGATTTTTTCTTCATCTGATATCAGGGAAACTGGCTGAGCGAAGTCGCTAACCGGGTCATTAAAACGCGTCGAAATGCTCGTTCCTACACCCCGCGTTGTCATAAAACTACCATTCCAGACAGCGAAAGATGGTTTCTTTGCGATTGTGCGACATTTTGAGTCGAAGACTTCCCAGTAGTCTAAAGCGTTATCGATATTTTCATGCTCCCATTGAGCAGGCGCGCTGCTGGGGGATTTTGAATTAAAATAGAACTTTGAAATCCAGTGTTCGTACAAGTACGCATATGAGCTACAGTATTTTTCACCTACATCGTCTGGTGTGACAAAGCTACTAGCGTAGTCTGTCGAGTGTTCCCTAGCTTCCCATACTTCGCTTGATTTATTGATAGTATCCGTCAGCGCTTCGATGGTAGAATAATCGAAGCTGGTTTGTCCACCACGATCACCACTATCGCCGTCTGATAAGTTGTCGTCGCTAACACTTCCAAATATTTGATAGTTTTTTGACTGACCATTATACCTAGAGTTTATGAAGGGCGCTAGAACACTGCTAGGTTCTTGCGTCGATGGTATAGTCAGACGGTTTCCTACATCTCCTAGGTTACCCTTCACTGCGTCTGAAGAGTATTCAAAATCGTTTAGTACTGAGTAGACGGTAGCGCGGTAGGCTTTTAATCGGCGTGCGGCTTGGCTATAAGCTTTGGTTTGCCAACTGACATTACCTTGCTCTTCCCCAGCATAAATTATTCCTTTGGAATCGTTAGGTAACCCCAAGGTACCACTTGGCGAAGTTAAGTGATTTACTTCTACTCCGGCAGACGTTTTGACTGGGTCAGTAGTTGGGATGTTTTCTGTATAGTACTCGTAATGATCAAAGTGCTTGTCTGAATATGTACAATCCGGATCTTCCTCAGTAGCACAGGAGTGCTCTACGTAATGATATATCTCTCGACGTCCGAGAACGACCATTACCGGTTGGTATGATAAGGTTTCGCTATATGATTCATACCCCGTACCACCGTTTAGAGTGAAATTGTGATCTTCATTGTTAACAATTTTACGTTTATATCCATTGGCTGCTGGACTGAGCTCTCCACTTGGGTCATCGATAGACACTGACGTGAGGTCTTCGTCTTTAGTGCATATTTCGTTGCTCCTAAAAGTGCCATCGTTATTATCGATACGCCAAGTTGCGCAGATGTTAGGAAAGACGTCATCTCCACTTATTTTACATGCTAGGTCATTGCTGTCACCGGTGTCGTATGTGTTTTGACACTCGGTTGGATTTTCATAATAATCCCATTGATAGAGCGATGGAGAAATATACATATTGTGAAAGAAATTAGCGGTAAAGTTAGAGGTTCCAGGAGCACCATCAGCGCTCAAGCGGATCATTACTCCATCTCCGTCCGATTGACCAGAAGTCATAATATGATGGTTTACATCATGACTCTGTTTATTGCTGCTAGTATAAATAGTTGTGTTCTTGGAATTGAGCTTTGCGTTATCATGGAATAACTGTTGTAGTTCGGCGTCAGTCGCCACTGTTGGTGCGCCCGCATTGTACGCTGGGATATTGACAGTTGATTCGCCCCAAAAGCTAGCCTGTACCGTAACGTCGGATCGATAAATGCGCACACAAGCGCTTGATCCATTCGCACCACTAGAATTCACTATATACTGCTCCCCATCTGGATAGTCGTTGTACTTTGGGTCGTCTGGGTTATAGTATTGAGTCTCAACTTTGTTTGTTTCAGGAGTAAAGTCTATTTTTCCGCAAACGGTCGTCCATTTTCCAGGATCTAGTTCTATTTCTACGGCATTGCCGTTTTCCATACTTTGCGTCGCAACTTGCTGTCCGCTGGAGTCAGGCGGACAGAACAGCCCACCCGTTACTCTCGACTCATTGCGATCTATAAGATCCTTTGCATCCCACTGAGTGCATAGCATGTTCTTAGATTCGTAGTCCCTGTCCGTGTTGTATTTTCCATAATAGTGATCTAGAAACGACTCGCTGAGGGTGTTTCCTTCATAAAACCGCGTGAGGCTTTCATCATGATAGATGTTGTGATGGAAATCTACCTTTATGCTTTTTGCAGTCGTATAGTATTCAATGGGTGTAGCCCTTCCATTGATCGGCGAAGTGATCCCTGGGTGCCCATCTATGTGACCAGAAATCGTTGTCGTCGTACGGTCGCCAGTCACTGGATCGACATCTTTGCCTTGGAGTTCGATTTCGATATCCTGTGCTGGAATAGAAGCAGTCGAAGTCGTCCAATAGCTACCTTCGGCTTTGTCTTCGTCCCATTCCGTATTGTAACAGAACCAACTAATTTCGTTCCATTCGTGACCATTCATACCCGCACCTTTTTCCTTTGCGGTAGTAAACTTCTGGTAGACGTCGTTCCAATCTTCTAGACCATCATGCACAAATAACCTCGTATATCCATTCGCTCCAGTCACAGAGGCAAACCTTTTTACTGGCCAGAGACCCTTTTGGGTAAGTGGTAAAACTGGCTCAAATTTGCTCGGGTCATGACTATCGTTGGTTTTAAATTGAATCAGGCCTAGAGTATAATACTTGTCCGCACCTATAGACGCACAGCCTTTTACCGTACCGCCATTAACGTCTCCTGCTTTCGGAATATCTATCGAATCTCGGCCGTTTGTGTCGTGGACCATCCATCCGCCGCCGAAGCATGAGTCGAACCATGTGGGACTACTAGTGTCCGTTTTATTTTTATAACAGCCTTTGCTTCCCCCTCCGCCATCCGTACCGGCGTTACCTTGAGTATCTCCATACGCTGGTATGCCCGAAAGCGAAAGAGATATTCCAAAAATGACACCTAGAAAAACCGTCAACGTACTGAAAGCTGTTGCAAAACGTCTGCTAACTATCATCTTATGCTCCTTCTCCTCCAAGCTCATCCGTTAGGTCGTAAACTATAATGGAGTACTTGTTTGCGTCTTCGGTATTACCTAGCTTAGCATTACTATAATACAATATATTGTAGTAGACGACTTTTTGTTCAATCGTCAGCTCATCGGGATTAATTTTGCTTGCCATCGAGATTGCTTTAGCGTAGTCACTGGCGTTTTGATATACATTCATTTGCGCTAGAAGAGTCTGATTACGGTATTCGCGTCCACGGTCAGTGTCTAATTCCTTGTTTACTGCGTCGTTTACGGCTTTCATTGCGTCTTCGCCACTTTCGCCTTCGTTAATTTTTTGCTCGTATAGGTTAAACAGCGCGTCGCGATAATCGTAAACGTCGCCATCGGCGCCGATAGTTATCTCGGGGTCTTTTTCCCGTGTTCCGATTATCACCGCCGTAACCGTACCAGCTACTACCGCGATAATCGCTACGATAAGGACGATAATGAGAGGCGTGTATCCGTTTTTACCTCGCTTCGTGCCTCGAAGTTTTCGTTCCGGAGAATTATTCATATTATTATATTATCACGGTTTTGGTTTTTGCGAGTGAAGAAAAACTAGAATTCAATCCCAAACAGGAACGTCAACCATTGTTCGAAATTACTCATGGGGGATTCGATCTCGGACGAAAGGTCATCGATAGGCGTATTATGCTTCGTTTTGGCGGCGATGGAGTTTGCGGGGAGATAAATCATAGTCTCGCCGGCGAGTTTTTTGTTTTGATATTTGCGGGCGGCGAGTTCTTGATATTCGGCAGAAAGGTAATACTCATTCTCGAGTTCGAGGGTCTCGACTTCAAGTTCGAGGAGGGCACGCTCACGTTGGCGATTCATAACTTCTTGGGCGAGAGTCCAGTTGCGAGACATCGACGAAATCGATCCCCATGTCCAGACCAAGCAAAAACCGCCAGCAATAATCAAAATGACGTTATCAAAAACAAACAAATTATGTTTAAGCCAATATTGAGCCTTGCGTATTTTCGTCCTCAACTCGCTCATGGTTTCATTATAGCAGGTTTATGTATTAGGGTACGCGATTTTGGCGAAGAGCTCGGAGAGCATGATATAATAATTGGGAGCGGACTTTCGCTCACAGGCGGGCGTAGCGGAGTTTTACTCCAGCACTTATGCCTGCTCGAAAAAGTTAACGCAAGCGTTCCTTTTTACTCACAGGCGGGCGTAGCTCAGGGGTTAGAGCAGGCGGCTCATAACCGCTTGGTCGTTGGT
>CAYXZG010000012.1:0-23203 GCA_964469535.1 uncultured Candidatus Saccharibacteria bacterium | reverse complement strand
GTGCTCCGACCGCTCCCCGTTGGTCGCGGAGAGTTTCAATGAAGAAGTTAAAGCGTACGCTGACGAACCAGCACCTGAATCATTTTTTCGGGAATCTCCGGAGGTTACGACCGAGGACGAAGATGCGCGACCCCCGCAACGGCGGGCGGACGCGACATCGTGTCCCGAAAGAATGCATTCAGAAGCTGCCTTCGTCAATTTAAACTTCACATAAGCTGACGGATCCGTCACCGTCTGATACGCATCATTGTCCATCGTCACTTCCGACTTGGAGACTGGCGTCGCAAACTTGGTGTCATACATCAAGACCTTCCGCCCTTCATAGATCTTCCCCGCCTCATAAAGCGTCTTGAACGCCCACCAGACCGACTCCATGAAGTCCTTGTCCATCGTTCGGTACGCCCCCTTGAAATCCACCCAGCGTCCAATCCGATCAATCGTCCCTTCCCACGTTTCCGAATTCGCCACCATACTTTCACGCGCCTTCAGAATATAGTCCTCGAGCGACCATTTTGTTCCAATCTCACGTCGATCCGTAATCCCCAGTTGTTTCTCGACAAAATTTTCCGCCGGCAAGCCATGACAATCCCAGCCCCAACGCCGTTCTACGCGCTTCCCCCGCATTGTCCAATATCTTGGCACTGCATCTTTCACGATCGAAGATAGCAAAGTCCCATGGTGCGGCATCCCCGTAATAAACGGTGGACCATCATAAAACACATACGAATCATGCACCGGCCTCTGTTCTACCGACTTCTCAAATGTCTTATTTTTCTTCCACCACTCGACCAAAGCCTTTTCGTATTCAACCGCTTTGCGCCGATTACCTGCCTTATATTTCATAAAAACTCCCGCCGTTCTCCCGGCAATTTATTTCCCAAGTTACCTTGGTCTTCCAGATTTCGCTTCAGCCATTTCCTGAGGCGAAGTCCGCAATTCTTTCCGTTAGAACCCAGCGGGCGGTACCATCTAACTTCTTCTTGAATTCAGTTCTGCACAAATGTTGTGTTTTTCACAACATATCGACATTACCTTCTCAAAAAACACTTACTTTTCACCCTTCACGCAGGCTCACGAGCGATTCTACTAAGTTTTCCTGTTCTTTCGCCAGCTCGCGGTCGATCTCCGCTCAAACGCTTTACACTATTATATCACATCCTCTCCCAAAATATAAAATCCCCAGCCATCTCTCGACGGCTGGAACCTAAGCCTATATTTCACATTGCGCACCCTTCTGCCACTCATACGGTTACAAAATCTTCATTTTTGATAACCTCCACTGACGATGCTAACAGGGGTGACTAACAAAAATCAGGCTACAATTTTTTCATTTTTGATAACCCTTCGCTGACTGTCCCCTCACCCTTACGCCCAATAGCTCACCTCGTCAAACCTCGGCATCATTTCCCCCTTCCACGACGCCAACACCACTCCACCTCCGTCTAGGACTAGAAGCGTCGGATATTCCATCACCCCATACGCTCCGCAAAACTGCACCCCCTCTCGCGTATCCGGATTCATGCTTTCCACATCTTTACCAGTCTGTTTCTCGAAGAACGTAATCCATTCCTCAACCATCCTCGTATAGTCCTCCCCCCCCCTATACACACATACCACCCGCATCTATTCCTTCTTCCTTTGCAATATCGCTTTGAAATCATCCAGTGTCTTAAATTTCATAAATACGCTTGCATAGCGCACATACGCCACTTCATTACGCCCCGCCAGAACGTCAAGCACCGCTTCACCAATTTGCTGCGCGGTCACTTCCTCGTCATGTTCCGCCCGCAACAACTCGACCACCTTGTCCGCTACACCCTCTACCTCAAGATCAGACTCCATAAACTTCCCCACACTTCGCTGAACCGAAGCAATCAGCTTGTCCCGATCGAACACCTCGCGATTTCCACTCCGCTTCACGACAATTAGCGGCGGCAATTCGATCCTTTCGTAAGTCGTAAAACGATTCCCCTCAGCATCTACCCTCCTCCGCCGTATCGTCATCCCATCCTCAGTCTCTCGACTTTCCAATACCTTACAGTCTGCGATCCTGGGTCTTTTTGACATCTTTTCGTCCGTTCTCTAATCTCGTTTCTTCCCTCGCAAACGATCTCGCAGTGTCGGCGGTACGTCTAAATCATCTTCCGCCGCCGGCGTTCGAATCGAGTCCCACATATTCGCACGATTTCCCCCCGTAAAATCTTCTGCCCCCATATTCGCAGCACTCGGTCGCTCACCACCAAACCCATTTGCATTCTCCCGCATATTGCGTTCATCTCGATTTTCATGGGTTTCTCGATTCCGCTCAAGCTCCGCCGTCTCAATCCCAGCACCACCCACGTTCGCAATATTCTCGCCGCCATACGCCGAGCTCATCTCGCTTGTCCCACCATAGGCATTCGACCCATAGTTCGTCGTTCCGTAGTTACCGGCGTAAGGCGCCCCTGTCCCAGACGTCTCCCGCGAATACGGACTTGACGAATCCGCACTGGTTCTCTCCATGCCTAATTTCCGATAATATTCCGAATCAAACCCTGTCGCCACCACCGTGACCACCATCTCATCCTCTAGCTCTGGGCGAATTGAAGCTCCAAAAATAATATTCGCATCCGGAGAAACCGCCCCCGTAATAATTTCTGCCGCTTCCTGAATCTCGCTCATCGCCATGTCGTAGCCACCCGCCACGCTGAACAGTACGCCTCTTGCTCCGTCAATTTTCACCTCAATCAGCGGCGATTCAATCGCCTGTTGCGCCGCCAAAACTGCTCGGTTGTCACCCGACGCCCGACCAATCCCCATCAAAGCCGAACCCGCATTTTTCATAATTGCTTTCACGTCTGCAAAGTCAAGATTAATCAAAGAATGTTCCGTAATCAACTCAGAAATTCCCTGCACACCCTGCCTCAAAACGTCATCCGCAATTTTAAAAGTCTCAGTCAAAGGCGTCCTTGGGTCAATCGTCTGCAAAAGACGATCGTTCGGGATCGTAATCAGAGCATCAACATTCCGCGAAAGCTCCGAAATTGCTTTCTCTGCATTCTCCCGTCGACGCGCCCCCTCAAATGTAAACGGTTTCGTCGCCACGCCTACTGTCAAAATATCGCGCCCCTTCGCCTCTTCCGCTACAATCGGACCGGCCCCTGAGCCTGTCCCGCCCCCAGCGCCTAGCGTAATGAACACCATATCCGCCCCCTCAACCGCTTTTCCGATCGCCTCACGACCATTTTCCGCCGCCTCACGACCTTTTTCCGGATCACCACCAGCGCCCAACCCTTTGCCGATATGTACCTTCGTATCAGCTGATGAATGATGCAAAGCTTGCGCGTCGGTATTCACCGCCACAAACTCCACCCCCGATAAACCAATTTCCTTCATTCGGTCAACCGCCGAACCACCTGCACCACCTACACCGACAACTTTAATGCTTGCTGAACTCTGTACCTCTGTTGGCTTAATTTCCGGCATATGTTTTCCTCTCTTATCTATCCTCAGTATAGCACACCCTGCCCCCAAACACAACTAAGTCATCGCCCTTTGTCTTCTAAAACTTCCCCAAGAATTTTTTTAGACCTCCACCCTTTTTTGACATCTTTTTTGTTTTCTTGTGTGCTTTGCGCGGTACCACTTTCCCACCATTATCCGCCGACAGCAACATCAACCCCACCGCCGTCGCAAACTCTGGCTTTTCAATCGTATCCACCACCCCAGTCAATCCGCTTGGCACGCCAATTTTCACCGACATGCCCAAAGTCGCTCGCACAAATTTTTCAATATCACGCATCTTCGCACCACCGCCCGTCAAAACCACTCCTTCCGGCAACCTCTGTTCATAATGCGCACGCTTCAGCTCTTTATGTACTAAATCCAAGATCTCGTCAAGCCGAGCCTGCACCACCTCATCAATCTGATCCCGCTCAAACCTCAGTTCCTTCCCCTTCCAGCGAATCACCACCGGCGCTTCGCTTTCTCCGAAACTCCCCGTCGCGAACCTACGTTTCAGCTCCTCAGCCACCTCCGTATCAATCGCCAGCATCACCGCTAAGTCATTCGTAATATTATTCGAGCCAACCGGAATCACCCCAATATATTGCAAATCGCTCTCCTCGAAAATCGCTACTCCTGTCGTCGCCGCGCCAATATCCACCACTGCCACGCCATTCTCCACCTGTCGTTCCGTCAAAACCGCTCTCGCCGCCGCAACCACGCTTGGTATTACTTGTTCCGTACTTACGCTCGCTGCCTCAGCCGCTTTGCAAAGATTATCATAATTCGGCGTCATCGTCGACACGACGTTCGCTTGCATTTCTAGCCGCGACCCGGTCATTCCCAAAGGATCCTTAATCCCGCCCTGACCATCCAAAATAAACTGTAGTGGCACCACCTTTAAAACTTCTTGATTTGCCGGAATCCGCCCCCGCATCGCCACCTCTTCAACCCTCGCCAAATCCGCCTCATTAATCTCATGCTCCATCGCCCCCACCGCAATCATTCCTTCAGTCCGCGTCGACAAGATTTGCGCACCGTTAATCGAAATTGTCGCCGAATTCACTTCATACCCGCTCATCCTCTCGACGTCGCCCAGCATTTTATCGATCGCCTGCGCCGGACCCGTTAGGTTCGCTACCACTCCTCTCCGCATCCCAGAATTCGGCGCCTCCGCATGACCAATCACGCTCAGTTTTCCGTTTCCGCCTACGCTTGCCACAACCGCCCGAACATTTGCCGTTCCAACATCCAAGCCCACTGCGTAACGCGAAATTTCATCCATAAGCCCATTATAGCGTAAAAACTCCCCAATTTCAACCACGAAAAACCCGGACCGAGCTAAGTCATCCTTATCTACCTACTAGAGGATACTACTACTGAGTGAGGCAGCGAAGGGAGTTGGCGTGCCGACGTAAATTGCCATAGCGTGCTGGTCCAAGCCAATAAGTATCATCGCCGAGCATGCCGGCTTGATAGACTTTATCTCCTGCTGTGCCAGACCATTGTATCGTTAGCCGTCCGTTATTTTCGCTCCCGGCTGTTTGTAAATAGTATCCACTTTTGGCTAAGTAGAATGGGGTTAAGTTAATATTATAATCTATATCATTGCCATTCCACTTCATAAGTCCGGAGCCGGTGTAGATCTCCCAACTCGTCACTTCCCAACCGTAGCTATCTAGCCATTTATAAAATGATTTATCAACTAATTGTGCTCTGCCGCCATCGGTATTGCTAGGATCGGTCCACTCGACCGTAGCTCTTGGTAGTTGCCAGTGCTTAGGACAGGCGAACTAAGCACTGGCAACTACCAAGAGCGAAGACGGATTTTGAACCTGAAGACGGTAAAACCGAATGGAATGGCTTATGGACGCAGACTTATCCTGTCGAAGACAGTGCATATGCTTTGATCAATACCTATAACTATCCTGGACCAAGTGCCATCACTGTTTACTACGGAAGCGGTGATTGGATGGATGGAAATATTAATTATAGCGTTTTTCTTAGCCCCTTTTACCTTTCCATAGCTGGTCTTACTATTAATTCCGACACTTTTGTACAGAGCGCCTACGAATATAGCTATTGGTGGACCAGTACTAGCATATCGCAAATCACTACGTTTGGTGCATCCGGTGCGCTTAAGTTCGGCGTTAAAAACACTATATCGCAAATTATTTTAGGTAGTGGATTTATGCGTAACTATGGCGTCTCCCTTCGCTGCCTCACTCAGTAGTAGTATCCTCTAGTAGGTAGATATATGAAAGATAATTACAACCTATATCAACCATGCTATGGCAAGGTCAAAATCTCGCACCCATCCTCTGTCACTAAGATCGTATGCTCGCAATAACAACCGATCGAGCCATCTTTCATCTTTACCGCCCATCCGCTCTCTGGATCAACGTAATTTGCCGGTTTGCCTAAACACGCCATTGGTTCAATACAGATCGTATCGCCCACTTTTAGCGTATATCCGTGATGCCGAATCCCATAATTCGGTATCCACGGTTTGCTATGCATACTTTTGCCAATCCCATGCCCCACATAATTCTCAATCACCCCTAATTTCCCCTTTCGTAGCACCTTCTCCACTGCATATCCAATGTCACCAATCTTCGCCCCTGGTCGCACTTCATTAATCCCCGCCATCAACGCCCGCTCGGTCGTCGCAATCATCTGTTTGACCGCTGCCGAACCAGTATTGCCAATCAGCATCGTAAACCCCGCATCCGTATAATACCCCTGATACAGAATATCTAGATCAAACGAAACTTTATCCCCCGGCTCGAAAACTTCATCCGTCGGGATACCATGAACAATTTCATCATTTACTGATATGCAAATCGCCCCCGGAAACTCTTCTTCAAGATAGTCATATGCTACCTTCGCGCCCCTCCGCCCGATCTCCGCTCGTACCCATGCATCGACTTCCTTCCCCGTCATTCCTGGCTTAACGTACTCTTTAAGATCCCACAACAGCCCGCCAAGAATCTTTCCGCCCGCTCGCATTGCCACGATCTTTTCTTCCAAATTTTCATCATTCTGTATAACTTTTTTATTCATTTTCTACCCCTGAAATTACTCGTTCTAGACGCTCAAAAACTTCTTCTTCGGTTCCTACGCCATCAAGCGACGCAATCTTAATTCCCTTCGCCTTCAGAATCTCGCAAACTGTATAAATATTTTGTTCAATAATTCGAAATCTCTCTTCGATCGCCTCTCGCGTGTCGTCCGCTCTACCCCTCAGCTCTAGTCTCCGAATCAACTCCGCCTTCGGCACCTCAATCTTCACAACTACCTTCATTACTTCAGCCACATTCTCCGCCACCCATGTCGCCTGTTCAATGTCCCTCGGAAATCCGTCTATCACCGCATCTTTGCCGCTCCGCACGACCCGCGCCATCGCCTCCGCCATCAATCTTATCACCACTCTATTATCTACTAGTTCCCCCCGTCGCATCGTTTCCAGAGCCACTGGATCTTCCGTCTCACGCAAAATCTGCCCCGCCGAAAGCCACACCCTCCCCGTCGCCTCCGCCAGACGCTTTCCCTGCGTGCTTTTTCCCGAGCCGGCTAGCCCCATCAATATAATCATATTGCTCCTTTCGCCTAATTATACCATATTTTATCCTCAATCTCCAAAGATTCTATTTTTATCGCCTAACTCTCTTTTTCGCTACCAAAATAGGGGTTGGCAGATAGCACAAAGTTTGCTATAATGTTGAACATATGGCAATCAAAGTAACCAGAAAAGATCAGAACGAAGCGAACGAAAACCTCATTCGTCGTTTTAATCGTAAGGTCTTGCAGAGTGGCATTATGCCGCTCAAAAAGTCGCAGATGCGTTTCTCGAAGCCAATTTCAAAGCGTGAGCGTCGCAATAAAGCAATCATTCGCGAAGCTCGACGCGCCGAAAAAGCCGAACGTATGCGCTTGGGCCTCAAATAAAATAACTCTATCTATCTCACCCCTCCATCGAATGATGGAGTTATTTTATTTTCACGATCCTACCTTCGACGCTCCGGATCCCCCGAAAAGTATTTTCCGTCAAAGTAATCCAAGCACTAATCGTTTCTCCCCCACGCAAGCCTCTCCATTCTTCTGGCGCATAAAATTTCATCAATTTCAAACTTTTACCATTCTTGTCCCAAACCGTTAGTCTCAAATGCTCCCCCTCTGCCCCCATCCTCACTGCCTCGACCACTCTCACCTCCGGCAACAAGAAAATCGGCTCCAGATTCCCTTCCCCATAAGGCTCCAGTTCTCGCATTTCCTCTACAAATTCTAACGACAGCTCTCCAAATTCTTCCACTATCACATCTTCATGCGTCGTCAGAAATCTCTCCTGATCAACCAAACCTAAACTCTTATAATACTCGTTAATCGCCCTCCGAAATTCCTCTAACCGGCTCGGCGCAACCTTCACCCCACACGCCCCTGCGTGCCCGCCCCCGCCTTCAATATACATACGACAGGCGTCCAATGCTGCCGCCAAGTTAAAATCCCCAAAACTTCGTCCCGATCCCTTCAAAACGCCATCAACCTCCGCTAAAGCAAAAGCCGGCTTATGATATTCCTCAGTCAATCTCCCCGCAATAATCCCTAGCACTCCTTCGTGCCATTTTCCCACTTCCACGATCACGGGCCCATCACATAGTCCCCTATCCTCAATCTCTTTCAGCGCCGCATTCTGTTGTTGCTTACGTTGTCGATTCAGCTCCTCTAGCCTCGCTGTCAACCCAGCCGCTTCCGAACGCTTCTTCGCCATCAATAGCTCCAATGCTCGCTCTGCCGAGTCCATTCTCCCCGCCGCATTCAATCTCGGTCCTACCTGGAATCCAATCGTCTCGCTGTCCAATTTGTTCGCCCGCGCACTTAGCAATAATTCTTTTAACCCTGGCCGTCGCGTTTTTTCCAGCACCAAAAACCCATATCGACATAATCGACGATTTTCCCCCGTCAACTTCATACTGTCGCAAATTGTTCCAATCGTCACTAGGTCTAATAACCATTTTTCCTGTCCTTCTGGAATCATACCTCGTTTCGCTAATGCTTGTGCCAACTTGAAAACTACCCCCACTCCCGCCAAATCTCGCAACTCTCCAGCCGCCCCTCCCTCTGTCATCTCCGCTCGCTTTGGGTTCACGACTGCTAGCGCCTTCGGCAAATCCGTTCCGCATTCATGATGATCCGTAATTACCGTTTCAACCCCCTGTTCGTTTAGTTCTTCGACTATTTCATAATTCCGACTGCCACAATCTACCGTGAACACTAAATTTATTCGTTTTTCTACCTGTTTTTCGTTGTTTTCTGCCACTTTTTGAACAACTTTTTTACTCATACCATACCCATCCGTAAAGCGGTTCGGCAGCATAATGTCAATGTCCTGAATCCCCGCTAGCTTCAACGTATCGTACAATGCCGCACTCGCCGTCACGCCATCCACATCGTAATCCCCATAAATCAGCACTCGTTCCTCTTTTTGCACCGCCGCAGCCACTCTCCCCACTGCCTTTTCCATGTCAACCATCAAAAAAGGATCTACCGAATCCTCATATCTTGGCGCCAAAAAATCCTTCTCTAGCCCACGCGCCGCTAGCAATCGTTCAAATAAAGCACTCACCCGATTGTCTTGTCGATCCGGTTAGCCTTTGACATCTGTTGCGACTTAATCACCATGCTCTGTAATTCCTTCAGCAACGGAAACTGTTTATTCATCTGATATATCTTCGTATTCCCTTTTTGCGTCACCAACAAAAACCCGCCCCGCTCCAATCTCTGCAACTCACGCTGGATATTCCCTGGATCTTCTTTAATTAACTTCGAAAGCGCCCGCACATGCGTCTTAAAATCTGGATACTTCGCAAACACGACTATAATTTTTCGCCTCACTCTTGATGTAATAAAAATATCCAGCATATTTTCCTCTTCCTTCCATTATACGCTACAACTTACGCCATCGCAAGTAATTTTCACAACACATTGAGAAAGTCGGCTGCCACTATTTTATTTCATTATACTCATAATATTTCAAGCGCGATGTATAAATTTTTCCCATTAGACCGATCGGCAACACAAAACATCCTATCAACTCCTCTACATGCCCACGAAACCCTTGTTTGAATCGGTAAACACCGTTACCTTCTACCGGCTTAACACCATAAAAATTATATTTCAAACAGCCTTCTTTTAGCGCCTCCTGAATCATCACCCACTGAATCAAATGCGCTCCACCGTATTTTTGCATTTTTCGCACTGATCCACTATATAAATATACTTTTTCTTTATTATCCGTTACAAACATTGACGCCGCAATCGGCACGTAACCCGTCCTCTGTTCGACCTCCACCCCTTCTATTTTTTCCGCCGGCATTTCCGCCACCACGAACTTCACCTTATCCCCAAACGCCTGCTTCATCGACAAATAATAATCTATCTCTGGGTCCTGGAAACCGTGCCGCTCCCCCGATTCTGCTGCAATCTCCTTCAAGATCGCAATCTCATCTTCCTTCAGCTCGCGCACCCTCACCCCGTCACGTTCCGCTCTCCTGATCTCCCACTTATGACCGTTCCGAAAAGCCTGAAACATTTTCTCCGGCGTCTGCCCATCCAACCCTAGAATATATTGCCATTTTGGCGCTTCAAACTCACCCAGCTCTTTATAGCCCAAGCGCTTTAATTCTGCCTTAACCGCCAAATGGTCCGCCCCTTCGACCACCCGATTGTCATTATCTCGCGGCTGACTTTCCAAGTTTGGAGTAATAAACAGCGCCAGACCTTTATGTTTCTTGCAAAACTTCCGCGCTTCCCGCGTCAAATGCGTCAGAATTTCTTTTCGATCCGCTCGATCATAATCCATCACCCATCCCCCCGGCACCCGAAAAATTTTCCTCCCGAAGTGCCATTTCCGACCCAAAATCAGCCCCGCCGCTACAATTTCACCATCCTTACGCACCCCAACGATATAGGCTTCCCGCCCCAATTCCTTATACCGTTCATACATTTCTCTACTCTGCAAAAAATTTCTACAAGCGAAATCTAACTTGCCAAATTCCTCCGTTCCTAGCTCTCCGAACTCCATCATTACTCCCATTGTACCACGATTCCTCCTCTGATATAATAATTTTATGTTTTTCGAGGTGATGCCTACTGAAGTCTTCCGCGCTGATGGTGCCACATTAACTTATTCTTCCGACATGCCCCTTCGGCCAGGTCATCTCGTCATTATACCAGTTGGTCGCCGCACCGTAATCGGTATCGTTCTTCGCCCCGTCAAATCCGTCGACTTCCCCACAAAACCTATCCAAAAGCTCCTCTCCCCCACGCCGCTCCCTGAGCACCTCCTAAAATCCGCCCTCTGGCTCTCCGAATACTATCTCGCCCCGCTTCCGACTGTCGCCAATCTCCTTCTCCCTGCTGGCCTCACTTCTCGCACTGCCTTCAAACCTTTTCCGCGCCAAACCAGCGAGCTCAAACTCCCTCTCATTCCCCTAAATCCCGCCCAAAAAACCGCCCTTTCTGCCCTAGAAGTCTCTCCCGGTCAAACCAAACTCCTTCGTGGCGTCACTGGTAGCGGCAAAACTAACATCTACCTCGAACTTGCAGCCCGTGCCACACGCCAACATACTTCCACTATCCTTCTCGTCCCCGAAATCGCCCTCACTAGCCAACTCGTCCAAATTTTTGAACAAACTTTCGGCGAACGTGTTTTTCTCCTCCATTCCGCTCAAACCATGGCCGAGCGCCGCAAAATTTGGACCCAAATCCTCCAAAATCAAAACGAGCCTCTCATTGTTATCGGACCGCGCTCCGCCCTCTTCGCTCCGCTCCATAACCTTGGTCTTATTATCATCGATGAGGCCCACGAAAATACTTATTATCAAGATAATACTCCTCGTTATTCCGCCTTACGTCTCGCCAGCTTCATTGCCAAAACCCTCAACTTCTCTTGTATTCTCGGCACTGCTACCCCCAATATCGTCGATTATCATCTCGCTAAGCGCAAACACACTCTTGTCGAACTTTCCGTCAAAGCCAAACGTACTGCTATCGTTCCAACTATCTCTGTTGTTGATCTCAAAGATCGTACCAATTTTACTCATAACCGCTATTTCTCCAACCAACTATTGACAAACATCAAAAAAAACCTCCAAGATCAACACCAAACTCTCATTTTCCATAACCGACGTGGCTCTTCGCCCCTCACTATTTGCGAAGAATGTGGCTGGCAAGCTCTCTGCCCCAATTGTTATCTTCCGCTCACCCTGCACGCCGACAGCTACCAACTCTTTTGTCACGTATGCGGTCATGAAACCTCCGTGCCTTCAAGTTGCCCCAATTGCCAAAACCCCGGTATTCTTCACAAAGGCTTCGGCACCAAACTCCTCGAAACCGAGCTCAAACATCTTTTTCCTAACGCCAAAATCGCCCGTTTCGACGGCGATAACAAAAAAACCGACGATCTTGCCAGCCTATACCAAGAAGTTAAATCCGGCGCCATCGACCTACTCATTGGTACTCAAACCCTCGCTCGCGGGCTTGATCTTCCTCATCTCGCTAGTGTCGGCATTGTCCAAGCTGACTCTGGCCTTTCTCTACCTGATTTTGCTGCTGAAGAGCATACTTTTGAGCTCCTCACCCAGGTTATCGGCCGTGTCGGACGCGGCCACCTCAACACCGCTAACGTCGTTATCCAGACCTACCAGCCTGACCACCCCGCCATTCGCACCGCCCTCACCGCCGACTACCCCGCCTTTGCCGCCTACTTGCTTAAAAAACGCCGTGAACAGCATTTTCCGCCTTTTTCTTACCTCGCTCGCCTCTCTGTCACCTATAAAACCGAAAGAACCACCCTCGCCAAAATTCGGCAAGTCGCCTCCATTCTCCAAAAGAATCCCGATCTCTCGCTCTCCCCTCCCCTCCCCGCCTTTCACGAACGCACTAACCGCGGCTACACCTGGCAAATCGTGCTTCGCTCCACCTCTCGCGAATCTCTACGCCGCGCACTCGCCCCCCTTGCTCGCTCTGCTCAATTTTCCATCGTCCTCGATCCACCATCCCTACTCTAAACCAGAATAATATGCTATAATAAACCTACATGAAAAAAATCATTACCACTCCAGACCCTCGCCTGCGCCAAAAGTCTACTCGCATCCGCGAGATTAATGATGAAGTCCGCGATATCATTGCCGACATGGTCAACGCCTCACTTGCCTGGGAAAAAGATCACCCTTATGAACTTTCTGCCGCCATGGCTGCGCCCCAGCTTGGCATCAATAAACGTATCATTATTGTTCGCGACGATCTCAATAACAAAGAAAATAATTCTTTTACCGCTTTCATCAATCCCGAAGTCATCCGTACCGAAGGCAAACCCCGCCGTGACTACGAAGGTTGTCTTTCCGTGCCAGAAATATACGGTCTGGTCGCTCGCCCCCACAAAGCCAAAATCAAAGCTCTGCTTGAAGACGGCCACGAAGTCCGCATTAAAGCCGACGGCTTCCTCGCCCGCACTCTCCTTCACGAGATCGACCATCTCGACGGCATTCTTTTTATAGATCACATCAAAGATGATCCCAAGGCTTTTTATCGTATGGACAAAGACGGCGAATTAAAACCCATTACCGATTACGATTCCGAAATCAAAAACAACCCCGAACTCTTCCCCGAGGACTTTTAGCATGTCTCCCTCCCAAGCCCCTGCCGCTGGTTCAACTCGCCCAGAAGTCATCTTTTTTGGTAATGGTCCGCTCGCCGTCTCAACTCTTGCTACGCTCGAGCAACACTGCAAAATTCTTTTTCATGCTCACGCTAAAGAAGATCTCGCCACTGCCGCCGAAATCAAAAAAGCTCACCCTCACGCTTTTGGCATTCTCGCTTCTTTCGGTGTTATGATTAAACCCGCTTTCCTTAAACTGTTTGAACCTGAAGGCATCCTGAATCTTCACCCTTCAAAACTCCCCCTCTACCGCGGAGCTTCCCCGATTGAGTCCGCTATTCTCCATGGCGATCAAGACTTTAGCTATTCCATCATGAAGCTCGTTCGCGCCATGGACGCCGGTCCGATCTACCACCAAGCCACTCTCAAAAACCTCCCTCTCGACAAAGTTTCTATCTATCATGCTCTCGCCACCGCTGGTGCCCAGTGGCTGAACGACAATCTCGCCCACATCCGCCAGCTTACTCCTATTCCACAGGACGACTCCGCTGCTACTTTTACCGAAAAACTTGACAAAGCCATGTCCTACCTTGAACCACAAAAATACCCTGCTGCGACCATTTTTCGTCAAATCGTCGCCTACCAAGGGTATCCGAAACCAAAATACACTTTTTTTGGCAAAGTTTGCATCATTCTCGAAGCGCGCTTACTCCGCGTCACCGACATCCTCTGCGAAGCTGCCGGTCTGAACGGTCAATCTTCACCGCTCATGATTAAATGCGCCGACCGCAACTTTGTCGTTATCGACAAACTCCAGCCCGAAGGCAAACGCCCCATGGACGCCAAATCCTTCTACAATGGCTACGCAAAAAATCAAAACAACTAATCGAGTATCCTCTGGCGCTCGCTTAATAATTCGTTCTTAAAATTCGCATACACGCTTGCCACTACCTCCCGAAAATTCGGCGCATGTTGGTCTAGCCATGCCGCTGCCTCGTCCATATCCTGAATCGACTCGAACTCATCAAGCTGTTCATCCGTCAAAAGCGCCCCGATTTTCTGTCCTACCCGCACTTCCAGCTCTTCTTCCGCATGCTTCATGAACTCTTGTTTTTCGTTCTCTGGCATCTCGCCTAAACCAACATCATTCATAAAGTCTTCATCAATATACATTTTCCACTCCTTTTCCCAATTATAGCATAGGCATTGCCCATTTCACCAATTCTTTGTCAAATTTCGGGTAATTTTTTGTTAATTTTTACTATTTTTACCAATTCTCAACCGTAAAATCTTCACAAACCCCACACGACGTGCTATAATAAAACTATCGGGCGGTTAGCTCAGTTGGCTAGAGCGCGTCTTTGACGTAGACGAGGTCAGAGGTTCGACTCCTCTATCGCCCACCAGATTATTGTATAATTGTCAAAACTATTTTATAATTTTTCCCAACTTCTCCATCCAATTACGCAATTGAGCATACGTTCAAATCTAATCAAGTTCATCCGGATTCCAATCCGGTTTTTTAAATAAACAAAAAACTGCTGACGCATCCACCTTACGCCAGCAGTTCTGCTATTTTCTAGCGACGATTTTTACGAAACACTAAGAAGAGTGCGAATCCCGCCACCGCGCCAAACGCGATCAAGCCAGTCACCAAGTAATCCATGCGCGAAATGTTCAAATCATCAAGCAACATCGAACCAGTTCCTGGCACGTCTGGTGCAATCGGTGCATATTTTACGGTCGTCGTATTCACCGACACGACATCACCTTCCGCATTATATCCAGTCGCCACCACCGTGTAGTCCCCAGCTGCCAACTTATACTGCGCGAAAGGCAAAGTCACCGTCAAAGCTCCAGTCTCCGCATCGAAATCCGCTCTCGTATAGTCAAACGTAATTTCATTCCCGTGCTCATCGCGAAAAGCTGGTTTTCCCGATTTGTCATACACGTGCAAAACTACGCTCGAAACCGCTTCGTTCGCTTCAATCTTGAAAATCGGATTCTTCTTGTCGTCCGACTCTTCATTATAAACTACTCGCATCGCCCGATACTTAAAAGTGATTGTTTCCGTCAGCTCTTGACCGTTCCGTCCCATCGCAGTAATATGCGCCGTATAATCAGCCTGCTCAGTCAGCTGAAAATTAAAGGTGTGCGTGCCCGCTTCATCCGTCGCCAAAAACGTCGGCGCCGAAATTCTCTGCTCCTTGCCGTCCCTATCGACATAAGTCAGGTAAGCCGACATCGTCGTAATATGTGAATAATAAACTGGAAGATCCACATTTGGCGTGATAATCGTCATACCGTCGACAAACGTCTCACTATTAATCTGCGGCACCCGAATCACCTGCCCCGACTCCGGGATCGTCACATTGATCACCGTCTGAGTACCTCCACCGCCTTCTTCTGCTGCCGAAGCATCACCAGAAGGCAAACTGAACGCAGCAATCGTCATCGCCGCCACCAGCACAAGACCAACCAAGCCTAAAAGTTGCTTTTTTCTTCTTTGCATACTCTACACTCTTTCTTGTTTTTATTAATTTTTTATTTGAACTCGCTCGAGTTGTCGTCTCGCAGAATACCACAACACGCAGTATTACGACAGCCCGAACTAGATATCATCAATGCGCTAAACCAGTTTGCGGGCTTTGTGCTCTTTGCGCTTTCTGATTATGATTATAATCCACACAATTATGACCGTCAAGAGCAAAATCAGCAAAACCATAATGAAAATTGGCATCACGACGACGACATGTTTCTCTGTCTTCGACTCGCCTGCCGCCAAAAGGTTCAGTTCCACCTGAAATATCCCCACGAATGGCACATCATCCCAGCTCATTTCCAGCGTATATTCATTTTCCGGAAAAGACGCCTGCGTCAGCTCTCCGCTCGTATAGATCTCTTTCCCGAAAAACGTCCTCGCCGTATACGAATATTTTGCCAGAAAATCCGTATTGCCATCGTTTTTGTACACAATTTTTGCATCCAACGGCCCATTAAACGCAAATCTTGTGAAGCCCATTTCCTTAATTTCTACCGACTCATTCGTCTCGCCGAGCGTGCTCCCTTTGATCACCGAACCAACTTGCCCAACCGTATTAATACCCGCTTGGTTAGAATCCACAATCGGCTGCGCCCAGATTACCGCATACTGCGAACCGCCTGGAATATCTTGTGGTACCGTTACTCGATACGGAATCGTCTGCGTTTCGCCCGGCTGAATTGTGAACTGCGCTTCACTTGCATATTCCCCCGCACTATTTTTCAAAGTAATCCAACGCGAAAGCTGAGTGTAAGAATTTGAAGACGCATCATCAAAACTTAAAGTATTTCCTTGACCCACCACATACGGTGTTACATAAACGCGATATCGAAAAGCCTCTTCGCCATTATTCGTCACTTTTACCGCACAGCCATCGCTATTATTATTCTGCGGACAGTTTGAATTATCTCCTTCAATCACTTGGTTTCCAGTGATAATCAATCTCGCTCCATTCGGAGAAATCTCGATCACGCTTGTACTCTTTGCCGGCTCTTCCTCTGCATGCACCGCCGTCGGCAACGCAACCGCCCCCGCAATCATTGCGACCGCCGCCAAAATTCCTAAAATATTCTTTTTCATTTTATACTCTCCTTCCCCGCACCCTGCTTATAATTCCAAATATAATCACAAAAATGACCACTAAAACGATCACCAAAAACCACAGAGGGCAGATAAAAACGACTTTCTCCGTCACCGATTCTTTACCCATGAACTTCACCGTCTGTTTTGCTCGAAAAATCCCTAAGCTCGGCGCTTTATCCCAGCTGATCGTGTTTAATCTTCGTGTCTCCGGCAGGATCGTCAAAGCCATCGGCTTGTCTTCGTTTGTATAAACCTCGTCCCCTCCAAAAATCGAATATACCTGCAACGTATATGTCGCCGTCTCGTGCACATTTCCCGTATTTTCCACAATCGAAGAAGCTGTCACCGCAGACTTAAACGTAAAACTTGAGACTTTATTTTCTAGGATACTTCCCTCTTTGCGAGTTTGTCCTTCTACCGCCGAATATAATAATATCCCGATTTGTTGCTGCGTATTTACCCCTGACTCGTTCCCACCATTATCCTTATTCACCATCTTGACCATTACCGCCGCATATTGACCACCGAACGGCACATCTTTCGGCACATTAACCTTTACGATCACTTTTACTTCCGCATTAGGCTCAACTGTTCCGTGGTCCTCAGAAAAAGTGATCCATTTTGCCAAACTCGTATACGCAGTTTCCGACTCAAAGTCTTGCTTATAGTCCGTACCAGAAACGCTAAATGGCGTCGCGCTTACTTCAAAGCCAAAAGCCTCACGCCCAGTATTCTGTATATAAAACACCGCCTCCGCCGATTTACCCGGTTGCAGATCAAGATCCAAAGTCGGCGGCGAAACCTGCATTCTATATTTTGGCGTCGATTCCTCCGCAGACACCGGCAAAACCACAGAAAACACGTTCGCAAAAACCGCAAAAAGGCATACCAAAAACATACCCACGCGTTTATACAAAACCACTAATACCTCCTTCTCATTACTACGACCAGTATAACGCACATGGCGTGTCTTTTCAATCCCCAAAAAGGCGCTCCCTTTCAGGAACGCCTTTTCGTATCTTGCTGCCGTGATTAATCACCAGCCTGGGTCGTATCAGCCGTAGCAGTCAAGGTAACGCTACCCTGATAAGTACCAGCTTCTTGGCCATTCGCCGCGTAGACGCCAAAGCTAAGCACTGTAGCTTCTTCCGTCACGTCCGTAGCTAAAGTGTGCGCCGCGCCGAAAACGCTCGTCGCAGTGGCTGGGATTTCCGTCCAAGTTCCAGACGTAGTATGGTATGCCCAAGCCGAAGTAGCACCACTCAAAGTCGTACCAGTTGCGATCGTCTTGGCACCCGGAAGTTTGACACCACCAGCATCAACCTGCGACATAGCAGTATCACCATTTGTACCCTGGATCATCAAGTTATAAGTCTTGACATCGCTGTTCATCGAGACCGTAGCCGTCACATCACCCGACTTATAGTCACCACCAGGAATAACGGTTCCAAGTTCGAGCTTCTCAGTATCAACAGACAGAGAAATCACATCTTTGATCTCTGCCGTCACCAACACGTCCGTACTATCAGTCACCGTTGCCGCGTACGAGCTCATTGGTAAAGCCGCCACGCCGAGGCCAGCAACCACGCCTAAAGCAGCGACAATTTTTGTCGTGTTAGACATAAAATTTATCTCCTTTATTTATACTTTTTATTTTTGACCTTTGCAATTCTTATTATACACAACCATTTTGGAAAATCAAGCACTTTTTTGATTTCTTTTTAAAAATCTACTTATTCTCCAGCCCTTCCATCCCCGGCAACGCTCCTCCCGATAGTAACGCCAAAGCCGCACCTCCGCCCGTCGAAACCAAAGCATATTCTAGCTCTGGATAGTCAAGTCGCAAATTCTCGACAAATCCCGACGTATCGCCCCCGCAAATGATCGCCGTTACCGTCTTACTTTCCCCCAAAGTTTTCGCCACAATTGTCGACGATGTCGCATAAGCCGGATCTTCTACTTTGCCCAGCGTTCCATTCCAAACTACCGTCTTCGCTCCGTTCATCATATCGACCAGTTTCATCGTCGAAATCGGCCCGATATCTAATTTCTCTCCCGCCCCGTTCTCATCAAAATCTTCCGCGACATAAACCTGTGGCTCTTCCGACGTGTATCCGTCCGCCGCAATCTTCCCGCCCACGATAATTCTATCCGCTACCGGCAAAAACTTATCTATCAGCGGCTGCTTGTCCTGCACCTTCGACCCTCCAATCACGACGACTAGCGGATGTGTCGGATTTTCCAGCGCACTTCTTAGCATCGTGACTTCTTTCTCGAGCAACAATCCCGCCACCGATGGCAGCAACTTCGTTATCGCCGCCGTTGAGGCGTGTGCCCGATGTATGACCGCAAACCCATCCTGTACAAACAGTGTCGCCCCCGTACTCCCAACTAATTCCCGCGCAAAAGCTTCATCATTCGCCTTCTCCGCCGGCAAGAATCGCAAATTCTCCAATAGCGTAATACTCCCCTCTGGCGCTTCTTCGATCGCTGCCGCAACAGACTCTGGGTCCGCATCTTCGACGAATCCAATCACTGTCCCCGGCAAAAGTTCCGCCATCGTCGCTACGATCGGTTTTAGCGACAAGCGCTCATCCTTTCCTTCTGGACGTCCCAAATGCGAAATCACGACAATCTTCTTTGCGCCATTTTCCAGCAAATACTTCAGCGTCGGCACCCCTTCCCGCACCCGAAAATCACTCGCCACCTGCACCGAACCATTTTCATCCTCAGTCAGCGGCACATTATAATCCGCCCGCACTAGCACAATCTGATCTTTTACATCTACATCGCGTACGGTTTTTTTCTCGAACATATCTTCCCTAAAATCTTAAATATATCTTAGTTTAATCGTATCTGTCCCTGTCACATCGCGATTGCCGGACACTAGCACCACTTTTAATTGTTTTTTTCTCTCGCCCGTCTGTAAATATCCTGATTCTTTCAATTCACGCGCCAGCTCCAACCCACAGTTCACCGAATACGGCCGCACGAACGCCGAGTTTGCATATGCGAGCGCCAATTGGTTCGCCACTCTGACATCGCTCGTTACCGTAATAATCGGCAAATTCGGTCTCTGCGCCGCCATTACCCTCGCCGTCGCGCCCGAAGCCGTCTGACAAATAATCACATCCGCCTTCAAATCCTCCGCTAAGCGTGCTGCCGCCGCCGAAATCGCATCATAGTCCCGATTTTCACTTTCCGGATTACGCGGAATCGGCTGGATCGAAGAATGATTCTGTGTATAGAGGATCACCTTCTTCATCGCTTTCACCGTCTCTAGCGGATATTTCCCGTTCGCCGTTTCGTCCGACAGCATCACGACATCCGCTCCCTGAATTACTGCGTTCGCGACGTCACTCACCTCTGCGCGCGTCGGCTCCGGATTATCTACCATCGAGCCCATCGTCTGCGTCGCCACAATACAAATCTTCCCGTATTCCCGACACAGTTCGACCAATTTTCTCTGCACGATTGGCACGATCTCCGCCCCCGCCTCGACTGCCATGTCTCCCCGCGCCACCATGATCGCGTCCGAGACCTTCACGATCTCTTCTAGGTTTCTATCGCGCTCTACTGCTTTTTTCGTCTCGATCTTCGCAATAATTTTTGCCGTCGAATCGTGCCCCCTCAGAATTTCGCGCAGCTTCCGAATATCATCCGCACATTGTACGAACGAAAGCGCTACATAGTCAAAATCATGACAAGCCCCAAACTCAATATCCGCCATATCTTTCGGCGTCAAAATATCTCCGCCAAAATCCGTATCCGGCAAGTTCAATCCCTTGTTGTTCATGACAAAGCCGCTATTTTCCACGACTACCTTAATTGCCGTGTCCGAAACCACCTCCGTCACATGCGTCCGAACCTTCCCGTCAAACATATAGATCGGCTCGCCCACCTTCACCTTCGGCGCCAAATTATATTGCACCGGCAAAACCCCCGCTTTCTTCTGTTCTTTAATGCTCGCATCAAGAATCAGCTCATCCCCCTCTTTAACATCATAATGATTGTTTTTTACCAAACCCAACCGAATTTTTGGTCCTTGGAGATCCTGAATCATTGCCACCGAACGACCTTTTTTCGCCGCCGCTTTCCGTACCCACGCGATCTGTTTTTCACGCGTTTCGTTATCACCGTGCGAAAAGTTCAGTCGGCAACCATTCACGCCCGCCAAGATTAACTCGTTTACTTTTTCTTCTGTCGACACCGCTGGACCGATTGTCGCCAAAATTTTTGTACGCTTAAAAACTTTACTCATATATTATATCTATCTTTATTCTTGTATTTTTCAATTTCTATTCTAGCACAGTTGCTATATTTTTTCGTGTTTTCCGCGACTTTTCGTGTATAATAATAAGCATTATGACGGTAAAGAAAAATTCCGTTAGCGCCTACCGAACGCAAATCCAATCTCGCAGCTCGCGTTCTCGTTCTGCCACGCCAAAACGGCGTGTCGATCGTTATGTTCCGTCCGTTTCTCGCTCTCGGCGCCGTCCAAAGTCCCATCCTCAGCCCGAGATCATTATTCGCGCCGTTGCCGAACCCAAAAAATCTTCTAACCGCTACAAAAAATCGTCTACCCGAGATTCAAAATCGTCTACCCGCGTCAAAAATTCTTCTACCTCCCGCCGCACCGCTTCTTCTGTTTCCCAGCGTCGCACTCTCTCCTGGCGCGAACATTCCCTTCTTACTATCATCGGCGTTTCCGCCGCAGCGATCCTTTGCGCTTTCGTCTTTGGCTCCTCCTTTAATCCCGAGCGCACCGCCGAAAAATCTCTCGCCAAACTTGCCAAATTTTATTACACCGAATATCTCTATCCTGCGACCATTGGCGTCCATAAGTCGAACCCTGCCGGCGTTCTCACGAGCTACGCAAGCACTGGTCTCCCGACCGCTTACCTTTATCAAATGCTCCATTATAATAACGACGCCCACCTCGACGAGCTCAAAAACTTCGACAACCAGTATTATTCCTGCAACACTAGCCGCACTTCCGCCCGCTTCTATCCAATCGAACCTTACGGTCCGAATGATTATACCGTACAATACACTTTCGTCTGCGAAAAGAAAAATCTCCCCGAGTAGACTTTCTTAAATCTCGAATTCGTATTATAATACATCAGCATCATGAAAAAATCTCTTCAACGCGAACGCCTCATTACTCGCACTAGCCTTATTGGCATTTTTACCAATCTTGCCCTCGTCGGCACCAAGATGCTTGCCGGACTTGTTTCTGGCTCAATCGCCATCATTCTTGACGCCGTCAACAACCTGACCGACGTACTCTCTTCGATTGTCACCCTCGTCGGCACCAAACTCGCCAACCGCCGCCCCGACAAAATCCACCCTCATGGTCACGGACGTCTCGAATATTTAGCTACGCTCATTGTCACCATCGTTATTTTCCTCACCGGTCTTACCGCCATCAAAGAATCCGTCGCCAAGATCATCGATCCTGGCGTCGTCGAATATAGCTTCTGGACGCTCGCCATTGTCGCCGTCGCCGTCATCGTCAAAATCTTCCTCAGCTCCTTCGTCAAACATCGCGGTCAGGAAGCCGATTCCTCCGCGCTCATCGCTTCCGGACAAGATGCTCTCATGGATGCCATCTTATCCTTCGCAACGCTAGTAGCCGGAATTTTAAATTTATGTTTTGGCTGGAAACTTGAAGGTTGGCTAGGTATCGTCATTGCCATTTTCATTATCAAAACCGCCCTCACCATGATGAGCGAAGCCGTCGCCACCGTCCTCGGCCAACGTGCTAACACTGGCATTATCAATAAGATTCAAAAACGTCTACTCATGAATGATCAGGTTCAAGCCGTTTATGATCTCACCCTCCATGATTACGGTCCGAACCACCTCGTCGGCGCCGCCAAAATCCAAATCCCCAGCCATCTCACCGCTCCCGAAATTCACAAACTTACTCGCAAACTTGAAGTCGATCTCCTGCGTCGCTACGGCGTCGCCATGATCATCGGCATTTATGCGCAAACCCCCGATGACGACACTGAAGCCATCTGGCAGACCATCAAAACCACCATCAAATCCACTCCCGAAATCCTCCAAGTTCATGGTCTTCTAGTCGACCACGAAACCAAAACTGTCTATTATGATGTCGTTATTGATTGGCAAGTCCAAGATCCCGCAAAAATCATCCGCAGACTTGCGAAAGAACTAAAAGTTTGGTACCCCGATTACACTTTCGTCGGTCAACTTGATCCCGACGTCAGCGTCAGCCAATAAATGTTCATTCAACGAATCAAAAAGATACGCTCTAGCACAAAGCGTATCCAAACCCTAATCTCAACCCCAAACAATTCCAAAATCATGCGACCAAACTGCATATCACAACACATGGATGGTGAGCCGGGAGAGGTTCGAACTCTCGACACCGGGCTTAAAAGGCCCGTGCTCTAACCAACTGAGCTACC
>CAYXZG010000011.1:0-23721 GCA_964469535.1 uncultured Candidatus Saccharibacteria bacterium | reverse complement strand
AGCAGGCGGCTCATAACCGCTTGGTCGTTGGTTCGAACCCAACCGCCCGCACCACTTATCAATTTTGTGTTCATTTTTCTATCTATCTGACCTCTGTACGTAGATATACCATCATGCTATAATACAGAGATATGAAGATCATGAGAAAGCAAAAAATGCCGATATGCTCATCGTGGGCAGGTTCGCCGTATGATGATTATAGAGAAGTGCGGAAAAATGCTTGACCTCTATAAGTAGGTGTGCTAGAATATAGTCAATGAGGGACGACCTGGTTCTTAACTGAACGAGGCCAAGTCTCTCATTTTTTGTGTTGCCATTAATAAAGGCGGCTTGCTTCAACATTGTAATATTATAGAAAGAGAGAGGCGGAAAAAATTACTTTTCTTGCTGTGTACGCTAGAACGAAAATTGGGGCGCTCTGAAAGAGCGCCCCGCAAGACTTTGGGGGTGAGCAGACGGAACTAACTGTGTTTCCGTACTTGCTCAAAAGCGAGGAGATTAACGCTAGTTTGCGCTGGGTTGCTCAAGAGCAACTCGTAAAATCTGATACTCGAAGCGAAACGCCTGAACGATTAGGGACTGGGTCCCAGGTGAAGAAAGGCGGGCTTTCGGGGTCTGGAAGGGGATGGGGGCTGAGGGTTAGAAGAAAACTTTGCCATAGGCGCCACAGCCAGCGCAGGGCATATTACCGATAAACCTTTTGCCGTTGCAGACGGGACACCGCCTGCCATTCACGCCCATGATGAAGCCGTCAAGCTGCGCATCCTTGAATTTGGTCTTAGGGCGCCCCGTGCGCGGGCTGAGAATGACGGCGCCGGACGGACCGTGCTTTTCTTTGTGATGCGTGAGATAGCCCTGGGCTTCTTCGAGGGTGGCGCCCCAGCAAACTTTGCCGCAGATATCGCAAGTGTAAGTGTAGTTAGCCTGCTTTGCGGCGCGGGGATAGCGAATTTTCTGTGCCATGTGGATCTTGCTCCTTTCTAAAATCGAAATGTGAGTACAAACTTGGATACTTATGGCGTTAAAAATGTCGAATATCTCCTCCGATCTTTTAACGTTCTGGCCTGGGTCTTGCGAAAAATGCACAAGCATGGTGGCTATTATGCCACATTTTTGCGGTCGATGGGTTCATTATATCGCACCTGTTTCGCAATAGCAAGCATAGACATAATATTTTTTACTTTGTCAAATTGTTTTTGAAATATTCTACGGATTTTATAGTGCTTGTGTTATAATGAATGTTATGGATGGTCATGACGACAAAAACGGCGCACAGGATAGTGCCGGTTTCGTAAAAGGCGGGATTTTTAGTACGCCGGATTTGACGATTGAAACCGAAAATATTCCTGAAGCAACAATTAGCGACCGCGCAAATAATAAGTCGCGCATATCGGCGGCTTTCGCGCAGACGGACGCGACGCAACAGAATCAAGCTTTGTTGGAAGGCCGCCAAAATTCTTTTGCTTCTACAGCAACGGGCGATATAAAAGTCGGTGGCGCAAAGAAGAAGAACAAGATGCCGCTACTCATAATCGCGGCGATTGCGGTCGTGGCGGTGATTGGCGGGGCGATGGCGATACTGATGGGTGGAGGCGGAAAGAAATTTGTTACCATTGGTGATGCTAAAACAAAATTTATAAATTACGCAACATACATATTATTTGACGATACTTTAGACGTTTTAGATGGAGAATTTGAGAGAAACCATTCATATGAGCTGAGTCGTCAAGTGAGCAAGGAGTCTTTGGACTTTGCTTTCTGGGAAAAAGCAACGGATCTTCTAGAGAACGCTATATCAGATTATGATTCCATTTCTAATAAGAACAATACGGCGGTAAGCCTTTTACAAAGTTACAGAACTGATTATATGTATTTGAAATCATATCTTACTTTGGGGGATATTAGCGTGGATACTTTATTGGAACGCTTTTTGAACGATGGCGAAGAAGCAGCAAAGCAATACGTCTCATCCTTTTATGGCGGCTTGATTTCTGATTATGCCGATTTGGGGGATGATGTTGTTAGTGAAAGAATAGTTCAGTACCGATCATATATTGATGCTTTGTCTATCTATAGCCGTAACGGGTGCATAGATGATGGTAAGATTATTGAGTCTTGCGTTGACTCTATTGGGCTCAATCAAGATCTCGAAGATGCGACTAGCGCCTATATCGGTGCTGAACTACTCGGCGATCAACATTTACATAATTTAGTTCAGGGTTTAGAGAGCCGTTGTTGGTTGATTGCTGATCAGCTTGATAAAAAGGAGGACGAGGCGAATGAATAAACGTAGATTCTTAGCTTGGGTGTTTCTGGCTGGCATATTTTGTGTATCTTTAGGAGTTTTTATTAAGACGGCTCCAACATCCGCCGCTAGTACAGCGCTTGAAAGCTCAATTACTGAGAAAGCGGCTCTTCGGGCTCTTTATAGATGTTACGACGAAGGAGTTATGAAAGAGCAGATCCCCATTAGTGACTACACTGGTTCTATAGTAGATTCACAACCGTCATGGCGGATCGCCTTACCTTTTGGTAAGGGCTCAAATCTGACATGTAATGGGTTGTTATCGGGAGTGAGCGGATATTATGGTGGTCTATACGCTTCTTCTGGAAAGAATATACCCCCATCCAAAACCGACACTGTTGCTGTAAACGAGTTTTTGGTTGGTATGGGGTACACAGAAAGTTCGGAAGGGGAATCTGAATCCTGTGCGCTTTTTACATACATGCCTGATAATAGTGTTTTTCCAGAATTACAGATTCGAGTCTGTGCGGAACTTGACGGCAGCGGGAATAACGCTAAAATTGTCTCTGTGCCAGAGGTAACTCTACCTACTGATACTTTCGGCGTATCAACTTCAAATCAACCATTAATTTCTAATATTATTCGAGTCGAGCGTCGCGAAGATAGTGGCGATATCTGCGTGCTTCGTCCGAGGATTGGAGTTGATGATAAGCGGCATTGCGTGTCGTATTTAAATGCGAATTGGAATGACTTCGTGAACGGTTTTCACGTTGCTCTCGCAGGCACGAACCCCAACAGCAGCATAACGAGAGTGGATGATACTTTACAATCGGTTTCTACTACTTATTCTCTACAAGACGCGTATGAAACAGGAAACTATAATCCGACGTCCGTTTATCGTATTACTAGTCGAACCAGCGCTGGCACTAGGGCGATCGATTATTTGTCGAAAAATTACAATTTTGGTACAATTACGCTTTCGAATGACGAAAAAGTCTATTTATTACAATGGGAGTTAACGAATTATTACAAAATCGATACTTATGGTTGTGACTTGTCTGGTAATGGCGCCGGAAATGTAGCAACTGGTCAAGGTTATTCGCAAGCTACATTATATAATGATGGAAAATGGCAGCAGTGCTATATAAAACCGACAGCAAACACAAATGGAGAAAAAGTTATTGGATATAACAATAACGGCTACGTGGATGGCACTGAGTTCAACTACAGCGAGGTCGTTGATTTGTTAAAACAGTTTGGCCAGAATAATACGGACATTTCTAATTCTGGTGCGGTTGACGGCTCGCTCGATTCTAAAGATGAAGATAAGGCTTCATCAACAGCTTTATGTTACAAAAACGGTGGAGCTTTGGCGTGGATCGCTTGTCCGATGATTGAGACAGTTGGCAACGCAGTTCAAGCTATTTATGAAAACGTTATTGAGAACTTTTTGGAAGTTAAGTTTAATCTGACAGCGGACCCTAGCAATTCGTTATATAACGGCTGGACGATTTTCCGAGATTTCGCAAATATTCTTTTTGTGATCGGCTTTGTCATCATTATCTTGGCGCAAGTAACTGGCTTTGGTATTTCGAACTATAATATCAAAAAAATCTTGCCACGTTTTATCATGGTAGTGATACTAGTGAATATTTCATTTATTTTGTGCCAACTGGCCGTAGACGTGTCAAACATTTTAGGTGCTGGTCTGAATAATATGTTTACAGGCTTCGCTGAAGACTCTGGCGTTCCGGCGGATCAATACGACGTAGCAATGCAAGTTGGTGCGATTTTGGGCGAACTAGGCTTGGCGGCTGGGGCAGCTTGGGGCGGCGCAGCGCTGTTTGGGCTAGCTCTGCCAGCCATAGTCGCGTCGTTACCTGGGTGGCTATTGATGCTACTAATCACGGTCCTTGGATGCTTGATCGGGATTTTCTTCTTCTTCCTTACTTTGGGCGTGCGTCAAGCAGCGATCGCGATATTGATTGCCTTATCGCCAGTAGCGATAGTTTGTTACGCCTTACCGAACACGAAAAACCTTTTCGATCGATGGAAAAAACTCTTCACAGCTCTTCTGATGGTCTACCCGATTGCTGGAATATTGATGGGCGGCGGGAAGTGGGCATCAGCATTGCTAGTTAACGCTAAGGGAGCTAATGGTACTGCCATGGGCAATATGTTTATAATCGTAGCAATGCTTGTTCAGGTTGTTCCCTTCTTCTTCATCCCGAGCCTCGTGCGTAGCTCTATGTCGATGATCGGAAATATTGGGGCGAAGATTAGCGGAATCGGGCGCGGCCTGAGAGGAGGCTTCGTGAGTCGAACAAGAAACCTAGAGGCCTATAAGGATTTCCAACATAGGAGAGACATCGAAGTAGCTAAAGCAAAGTCGAATCACCTGAGAGGGATCATGGACAGAGGCGGCAAACTGAGCGCTGGTCAGCGGCGACGACTAAATCGGGCTACTAAAATCGCTAATGCTGGGTTCGTGGAGAGAACGCAAGATGAAAACGTCGGCGAGCTATTGGAAGGCTCGGTTCAAGGTGAGGCTATAAGGGCTCAGATCCAGCGGCGCCAAGATAACGAAGCAATTGCTGCGCAGATGGACCTGATTAATAACGGACAGCTAGGACGGATTGGCGGCACCGGGATGTTGAACGCTAGCGATACGGCTGGGTTACAAAATGAGCTTGGAGAATTACTAAAACGTATTCGCGATAATCCTACTGCAGATAATACACAATATACCCGGACTGCGGAAGCTATTATTAGAACTTTGGCTACACAGACGAGCGGAACTCGAGCAGGGGCGCTTCATACAGTTTATGATGCTATTGACACCGCAAATGATTCACATGATGCTGGCCAGATTGACGCGACGAACGCTGCAGTCAGCAAAATATTTACAAACCTCTTGAATGATTCGAAAGTTCTCGGAAAGTTTGCTGGCGATGGTGCGGATACGAAAGCTTCAATTGCGGCGCTTGCGGCCGGGACTAAAGACATGGAGTTCGCCGATACCGAAATTGAGGAAATGGACGAGCACGGAGTGATGCGGGTACGAAGACACAAACATCGTGTTGACAGTGCTGGAAAATCTATGGCTGGTCGGAAGTTGGACGGGGTTACTGCTGCCGAGTTTAGCAAAACTAAAGCGACCGAGCTCGAGGACCTGTACGACGCTGCTCGCAGGGGCGACCTTGATGACCGTCAGGCATCCGATTTCATGAGTCTTTACAATCAGATCCAGAACGATACTACTGGCACGTTGTCTATGGAGCAAGAGTCTAAGCGCTTGATGGATAAGATTGCTGCTACCTTAGCAAGTAAAGTGCCCACTGGCAGCGGAGCTGTGGGGGCGAACGACACGACTACGGCTTCAAGAAACATTGGGCGTTCTGGGCAAAAGACGATTGAGTCTATTCGTAATCAGGTGATGAGTGGACGCAGTATGGCTGACCTTGACGCTGTTATACATAGCAGCAGTTCGAGTGCGATTGACATCGATTTGGCGCAAAGAGAAAAGGAGCGCATGCAAGGCCTTGCAGATAATATCCGTCGCTCGTTGCTCAATGATGAGCATACAGCGGAGTCGGCGCAGTCTTTGCAGAGTGTTCTACAACAAATTCGCGCTAAAGGGTTTGATAAAGACCTGAGTGGCGTCGACATTAAGGTCGACCGGCAGCCGGCACATATTAAGATCAAGCAGTCTCAACCGCGGCTCGAGATGATTCAAACTTCTGACTATACTGTGCAAGTGGATGCTGGTGGAGGTAGAACGAGGACAGTGCGCCGGAGCGAGGCCACGTTCGATCAAACTCTGAACGGCGGCGCAGGAGGCTGGAAGGCTGACTCTTCGGTTCAGACGATTACCGCTAACCAGGCGAAGAAAGAGGTTCGGCAAGCGAACGAGGAAATTCTGCGCGAGAACATCCGCCGCGGTTATATCGATCGGCCGCGTCCGGGCGCTGGTGGCGGTCCAGGGGGAGGAGCTGGCGGAGGAGCTGGTGGCTCAGGCGGCGGGGGTGGAGGTGGTGCTGGAGGCCCTGGCGGAGCTGGCGGTCCGTAGAGATCGCGTAGCTAGCGCGGAGAGCCGAAATCAGGAGGTCGGTGAGACGCTAACGGTGAAAGCTCGGGTCGGAAGACCTGAGCTTTTGCCATTTTATACTGCTATAATAAAAGCGTGAGCAACAACGCTCGTGGTTGTTGACGGCGAGCAAGCAACGAGGTCAAGCTCCGGTTCGCCGAAGACCCCGAACGGAGGCGACAGGTCTCCGAAAGTCGCTGTTCTCGCGATGAGAGCAGTGCAACCTAAAAGGCTCCTCTTTCGAGGAGCCTTTTAGCCGTATGGAGCGATCAATCTAGATTAGCTATAAGTCGTTCAACCAGGGTGGGCTGAGTTGACTCTAAAATAATCTGTTTCGATTAGCGCAACGAGCGGCGGCTAGCAATAAAGTAGCCAGCAGCGGTTACGATCGAGCCAGCGGCGATAGCGCCACCAGCGATTGCTTCTGGACCAGTGCTTGGGAGATTTGTTGGTTTGTCATTAGGAGTAGGTTGGACGTTTTCACAAACCTTGTTGACTACGACAGAAGCGTAGTCTTGAAGACCGGTGGATTTAACCCAGCCTTGCGCCCAGTTCACAAGCGTGTTGGAGCCGCAAGAAAGAGTATTTTCATCGATCACTTCCGCGGTAAAGCGGATGTAGGCGTTAGCGCCTGGACCGTAGTCACCAATGTTGATACCGTTGCCGGTGATCGTGTTTTGGTCGACGATCAGGCCACCTTCGTGGTTCGAGTTGTAGAGTTTAGTCGTACCCTCGACATAGCGGAGGTGAGCTGGCAAGATGCTCTTGATCATGACATCTTTTTGGTCTTCGCTGCTAGTGTTGGTGTATTCGATCTGGAACTGAACGCGGTCGCCAGCTTTCGCTTCGACAACTTCTTCGTAACCAGTCTTAGTACCGACAACTTTGACCTTGGTGTTGATCGTGAAATCATCGCTTTCGTCGAAGACCACGCGGACCTTAATACCGACAAAGCCAGAGTAGGCGTAACAGCCAGGGATTTCGCCGTTTAGAGACGAGTAGCCGATTTGGGCACCGTTCTCAGAAGCGGCTTTGGTAACGATAGCGTCTGGGAGTTGGACTCCGTCGCCAGAACCGATACCATTGTTTTCGAGGATAGCCGAGCCATAGACGTATTCGAGATGGAAAGCTCGATCGCTATGGAAGTCGACGTAGTCCCAGTACTTGCTTGGGGTAGCATTCGAAGCGGTGATGAAACCGTTGACACGAATGTCCTTCGCAGAGGTGTTAGGAATGCTGAAGGCGACACGGACATTCTCCGCGATCGCATCTTCGCCATTCGGGTTGTTGTTATGCACGAAGGCACGGATGTAATATTCCTTGCCCTCTTCGACGGTGATATTGTCTGCTGCCCAGACATTGCTGGCGCCGAGGTTAGTGCCATCATTGACGCGAGCGCCAACGAAGTTCTTCTCGCTACCAAATTCACCATCACTGATGGAGTTGAAAACTATGCTGTTGCCCAAGATACCAGATTCGATCTCAGACTTGGTATAGCTAGCACGTCCACCAGCGTTGTCGCCCCAGGCCGAAACCATCGCAGGCGTCAACGAGGTTCCCGCTACAGCAACTGCACCAGCTGCCAAAGCGAGAGTGGTTTTAACTGCTTTATTCATATAATCTCCTCTCAAAAAGATTCTTATGATTTTACTAGTTAAAGTTAATATTCCTGGTCCAAATTGTTAAACTCCATCAGTCCAACAAACCGAATCATCTCAAACACAATTTTCTGATCATCTTGGGGTATCCCCGGGGGCCGAAGCCCCCGGGGATAAGGTACTCCCCATGGCCAGTGGGGTTCGCGAGGCCAAAAGTCAACGCATTTTAGTCATCGACAGGAGGAGCCGTGATGTGAACACGATTCGTCCCGTCGTCTGCTGTATTGACATGCTGACCGCCGGTAGTGGCGCCAGCACCGCTATTGCCAGAGTTTCCGTTACCCTGACTCGCGTTATTGCCGGATCCGGAAGTGGAGCCGCCAGTGGCGATCTCCGTACCAGTCACCTTGTCGGTGGTAATGGGCTTCTCTTCCTTTTCGGTGGAAGGAGCCGTACCACCTTCGGCGACTTTGCCGGTGTTACTATCAATCGCGGTCGGATCGACTTTGCTCTTATCGCCGGTAGACCCAGAAGTCTTACCGTCGGAGCCACCCGATGTCACAGGCGGATTGGTAGTAGTGCTACTGGACGTGGACGATCCTTCGGTGTTAGAAGCGGTGCTTCCGTTGCCGTTACCGTTCGTCTTACCGTTCGGGTCGACGTAGTTCGTCTGGCCCGGATCGGTAGTCTGAGCTTCACCGTCGCCGCGGGTGTCGTTATTGCCGCCGATCTTATCGGCGTTCGTACCACCCTTACCGTCCGACACCTTGTCGGGCCGAACGGTCTCAACCTTGCCGCCGCCACCGTCGGGAATCTCGCCGTCCTTATAATAGAAAACGGTGAAGATTTCATCACCCTGGGTGGCGCGACCGGAAATTGCTTCGTCGCTGGCTTTGTAGCCGTTGATACGAGGGCTAGTGATGTCATAGCGATCACCGGTTTTTCCGGTCCATGTCTTGTCGGCGTGAGCGACACCGCCACCATCCGCATAGCGGTAGTGGACGGTGACGGTGACATCGGCCGAATCGGGCCGATAAACTACCGTCCAAACTTCGTATTCAGAAGTTTTGGAGCCGCTCACCCGCGGCTTGTCCGGCGTATAGCCAGGGACCCTGGGCGAAGGAACATCGAATTCCTCACCCGCGCGGAGTTGAGCGTGATACGGAGTAGCGGCTTCGGCTCCCTGCTGATTGTCCTTCCTGTAATAGATCCAAAGATCATACAGCGGAGAACGCTTATAGGTGACGGTGACATTGACGCCGCGCGTGCTGGGCATATCGCCTTCCACAATTGCGGGTTCAGGGATATAGCCCTCAATCGTGGGCGAAACCACACGATAGGGCTTGCCAACCGTGACATTCTTGTCGTACGGTTCGCTTGCCTTGGACCCGTCTTCGTAGACATAGCTGATACGCAGGCGGCCGGTTTCTTCCTCGGCTACCTCGTACTCGAACGTCACCGTGAAATCTCTGGCCGGCATCTTGCCGGTGAAATTTCGCGGACTAACCGTATATCCACGGTGAGCTACGGGCTCTACCGTGTAATCCTGGTTGTACGGGACGTCAATCGTCTCTGTAGCTGCGAAAGCGCGACCTCTGCTGACATCCCAATGCTCCACTGTAATGTGGTAGGTATTGGGGCGGAAGGTGACCATTTCATGGACACCCGCCGCAGTCATAGTGCCACTGACGAACGCTTTATCGGCAGTGTAGCCAGTCTTGCTCCCGGCTTCCCGCTCGGTGCTGACGTCATACGCAGCGCCGACCTCAAGGTTGACGCTATACGTGTGGAAGATCGAGCCTTCACACACATAATCGATCGTTAACGGGGCCGAGGCGACAACGATGATATCGCTGCCACCACTGGGCGGAATGACCGGGTCATTGTTCTCAGGAATCTCGTTTTCCTTCGGCGGAGTCTTGCCGCCGGGATTACGATTGCCCTTCGGGGTCGTAGGAGTAGTCTCCACAGTCGGGAAAAGCTCGGTGCTTCCGTCGATGACGTTCACGCCAAACTTACCGATGAGAACGTCCTTGCCGTCGGTACCGTCTTTAACGCGGTCGATGAAGACCAGTGCCGGCCAAGAGTCCTTGCCGGCACTCCGGACGACGATATTGACTTGATACAAGATCGTCGCCTTGTTGACCGTCCACGATTCTTCTGCCTTCAGGGTCTGGATGCCTTCGTCGCGGAACTTATCCAGCAGCATACCGAAGTAGCTGCCGAGATTCCAAGTCTCATCATTCAAACGAAGATCGCCCTTCGCGCTCACCTCAGTGAACGCGGTGACGCCCTTTTCGTCCTTAACGGACTGAGTGTAGGCGTCGATGAACTCCTGGATCCAGGGGTTATCCCCGAGGATTTGGTCATTCATCGCCCTGTACATGCTGGCGAATTCCAGCATGTAGAGCGGGTCCGTCTGGAGACGGATCTGGACCTTGAGGATCATTTCGCCGATTGCGTCGGCCTGATCCTCTTTGGACAGCTTGTAGAAGTCGCGCAGATCGCGAGTCAGCCACGTGTCTGTAGGACCGAGCGGTAAATTCGCCGGGTCCGTGAACTTCGGCTGCCGACCGTTGCGGTCCCGGAACTCAGCCACCGCGTCGTTGCGGTAGGCCGCGTTCTCGGGCCACATGTTCTTACTGACGGTCTCGCGGAGGTCGTCCAGCTGGTCGCCGAACGTTTTCTCCCTCCAGGCTTGCGCGCCGGTCGGGTCGATAGCATAACGGCCATCGTTCGACGCGGCGGCGACTGTGCCTCCAGAGGGCGCCTGATACCCGTCATCAATCTGGGTATCGGCGGCAGCCATGACTCTGCCGTAACTCCGGCAGGTCATAAAGCCCGTCAGGATCAGCATGCTCATAGCAACTACGAACAGCACGCCGCGCACGATATAATTCGTGCGGGTAAGCCGTCCAGCGCCGTAGCGGACGCCGGTGTAAACCTCGCGGGTAGTCCACCCGAGAAAGATGACGGCGATCGCCGCCAGGCTTCCCCAGATAACCAGGGCAGGAACATTACCTAAAGTCATCATGAGATGACCCTCCTTTCAGAAAACGTTGAAGTGAACGGGGGTACCAAGCCCCGTTCTAGGAACTAGGAGCCGGCTCGCGTTACCGACAACGCTAGGAAAAGGACCGAATGCCGTTGCGTTGACTTTATATATGAATCAGATACAGACCGTATAGAAAACGGCATTGTATCTGAGATGATTCGGTTGTTAAATGGACCTCTGGTCGGGTCGCTCCCACGATCCTTCCAGACTAATTCCATTTTAGCACACATTATGAGAAAAGTCAATAGGAAAATAGTCAAATAAGCATAATTTCAATGGAATTAAGCATAACAGGTATAAAACAGAGGTAGATGTCAACGATCGTACGGGCGAAAAAGCAATTATTTTAGGTGTACCGGAATTTGACAAACATAAAGAAATGCCGCGCCCGGAACGGGCGCGGCAAGTGCGGAGGGATAACAATGGATGAGTTGGCCGATTTACTCGGCTTTCGGGTCGCTCGGGTCGCTCGGCTTGGAGCCGCCGGTCTTGCCCTTGCGGTGGCTGGTGGCCGACTTGACCGCTTCCCACTGTTTCGGGGAAAACTGAGCGATCTGCTCGTCAGTGAAGAGCTTCTTCACCGTGCGGCCACTGCGCGGAACTTTGCCGATTGTCTCCTCCAAGGCGTCCGGATCCAACAGCGGAATCATCACTGCAGGTAAGGACGCGAAGGGACTCGTAAAGGACGTCGGCTTCGCCTCGGGCTTCGGAGCAGCCTTTTTCGAGGCGGCCGGAGCGGGCGGCTCTTTCTGCGGGGCGGCGGGGATCTTCGTCAGATTCAGGCCGCAGGGCAGGATAGCAACCTGCTTTTCCTTGCACAAGGCGTCGAAGTAGGTCAGCACAAACTTCTCGAGCTTTTCGGGAGCCCGCGCATAGGCGTCGGAGCCGGCGGGAGCCAGCATGACCGCGCGGGCCACCTGACTAGCCAGTCCGGCGTCATCGTCGGACAGCGCCGCCAGTGCAGCCTTCGCCTTCTGCTCACCATACATGGCGCGCAGGGTCTTGGCCATCTGCTCGCGCTCGGCCACTTCGCCCATCAGTGCCTCATTCAGCTCTGCAGCCCTCATGAGGTTCTTCCCGTCTACGGTGTAGAGCACCAAGACGGAGAAACCCGCGGGGGTATGGAGCTGCGCAGAGGCAGGCGAGGGAGCGTGTTTCGGCGCATCCTTCTTCGGCGCTCCGGAGTCCAGAACGGGGTCTTTCTCCCGGATCTCCTGAACTTTCTTTTCGCCTCCCTTATGAATGGTACGCAATGCCGCGTCGATTTCCGCGTCGGACGGCTCCGACTCGGCCGCGGGCTGGGGCATGCCCGGAAGGATGGACTCCGGCGGGGGGTCAGGGACGGGGGTGGGGATAGGAACAGGATTGTCGGCGGGGGCCGACGGAACCGGGGTGTCAACAGGGGGCGGCGGGGGAGCGAGGATAGGGCCGGGGGCCGGCTCGCGCTCGCTGCTCCGATAATCGTAGCCATCAGAGCGTTCGGTCTTCGGGCCGATCAAGTTTCTCCAAAAACTCATACAAATTCCTCCTTAAAGTTCTTCTCGTAGCATTTGTGCCAGTCGACACTTCCATGATAGCACACTCAACTTAATTTGTCAAGCGTTTTATCATGAAAAACTCGAGATATCGGGAGATTTTGCGATTCCTTCCCTGTTGTGTCTATGGTGAGACGGTTGATAAAATCTGGCGCCGCTTTCGCGGCGCCAGCGGTAACGAAAAGGAAGCAAAAACCGAAACAAATGCCTTAAACGCAAGGACGAGGCGCATAGCCAAAACGGGAACCAGGGCGAAGGTTGATATGCACAGGCAAAAAGGGCAGAATGTGGATTAAGCGTTATGATGACCAGGATCCAGCTGATCCACGCGGTGGCGTAAGCGGAGATTCTCGATACGTAAGATCGAGAAAATTTCGTTGATGGTGCGAGTGATGGCGACCATGATGACGGCGACGACGAGCGCGACCACGCAAACGATAAACGCGATCAGCTGATCATTCTGGACCGTGAGGACGCAGCCGATGAAAGCGGCGATGATCAGGATGATGCAGACGGTTTTCGAGAGGTGCTCAAAGAAGGTGATTCTTTCGCCGAGTTGCTCGCTGATTTCGGTGGCGCTGGGAAAATCGAAATCCAGAGGGTCGGCGGGGGTAAGCTGCTGATCGGGGCGGTTGTGGTCGAATGACATTTTCTCTCCTCCTGTGGCCTCGATAGAGGCAAAATTGCAAATGAGTGGACGATAGCGGCTGAGATGCTGAAAATTGCTCCTTTCTGAAAAGTACTTTAGCGGATTTTAGACATGCTAAGCAGAGCCCCAAAAGGCTATATCTCTATATTAGCACAGATAGGACAGAATGTCAATAGCTGGATCGGATTCTATGGACAATTTTGATGCAGTATATTATAATATAGGAATGGAATTATTTATTTTGGTAGTTTCCCTGTTGATTTTGGCGGAAACTACGGTTTTAATAGTAAAAAATCGTACGACACCGCTCTTGGCATCAAAACAAAAGCGAAAATTATACGTCGATACATCGGCATTGATGGATCCGAGACTACTCGCCGTAGCGCAAACGGGGATTATTAGTGACGATGTGATCGTGCCAAGAAGCGTGACGAATGAGCTGCAACTGCTCGCCGACGGGAGAGACGCCGACAAACGGGCGCGGGCGCGGGCAGGGCTTGATGCGGTGCGCGAATTAGAACGGGTGGTGTTTTTTGACACAACGATTCTGGGAGATGAGCTGGATCGGACGCCAGTCGACAATCGGCTGATCGAGCTGGCAAAAGCGAATCGTGGCGCGATTCTGACGAACGATTTTAATCTGAAGAAGCTGGCAGCGACGGAGCATATCGACGCCGTAAGTCTGAATGAGCTGGCTTTAGTCCTGCGAAACCAATATTTGCCGGGCGAGCGCGCGAGCGTCAAAGTGGTCGCCGAGGGGAGTAATCCGCATCAAGGAGTAGCGTACCTGCGCGACGGAACAATGATCGTGATTGATCAGGCGAGCAAAAGGGTTGGCCAAGATGTCGAAGTCGAGTTTGTCAGGCTAAACCAGACGGCGGCGGGGAGCATGATGTTCGCACGACTAGTCAAGCCGTCGAAAAGCGCGCATCAGAGACGCAAGAAACAAGCTTAGGCTATTCTTCGTCTTCTTCGTCGTCGGTAGTGTTGACGCCGGTAATAGTGTAGCGGCTTTGGTAAGGTTTGCCGGTTTCGTCGACGACACGGGCAGTGACGGTCTTGTCGTTACTACTCAAGGTGATGAAAATGCCATTCGTGAGGATGTCGGAAGTGACTTGACCATTGCGGCGCTCTTCGCCGTCGACTAGGATATCGTAATTAGTCAGATCGTATTGACCTGGGACGATAGAAATCTGAAGCTGGGGGAGACCAGAGGCGCTCTTGACTTCGACAAAGTCAAAGGCGGGCTGGAGCGGTGTGCCAGTATTGACGCAGGTATCGATTTCTTCATAGTTATACGGTTCAGGCACGGAGATGGTCTCACTATGAGAGACAGGGTCAATGACTTTAGAGACTTCGATCTCGACGCGGAGACGAGCCGGCGTACAATCGGCAGCGCGTAAATGGTTCGAGGAGTTAAACTCAACTTTTTCGGTAGTGACATTGGTGGTTTTCTTCGGATCGTACCAGCTTGGCCAAATGTCTTTGCTGCCAGCGATAGTAAGGTCTTGGATGCCGGCCGGACGAACGGGCTGATCGCCAGAGCGCCAACGGCCTTCTTCGGCATAGAGATCCTTGTGAACTTTTTCCATATAGTCATTGATCACGCGGCGAACGATATCGTTTACTGGACTGCTCAGACCGGAGCCATCGTGGTTGCCGTTCCAAACGACAGTTGCGATGGCGGTAGAATAGCTAGCCATCCAAGAATCCTTTGCGACGGCGCTGCTCGTAGTCGTTGTGGTGCCGGTCTTGCTAGCGGTCCAAACGCCAGGGACGTTGAAACCGAAGGCAGAAGCCTGAGTGCCGAAGTTAAGCGCGCGGGCGGCGGGATCGCTCAGGATACTAGAGATTTCGTAGGCAACTTGTTCGTCGACGACGCGTACAGCAGCGTCATCGCGCCAAGTCTCGATCACTTTGCCGGCTGGATCTTTTACTTCGAGAACGTAGGCGAGTTCTTTGTAGCTGCCGCCGCGAGAAAGCGACGCATAAGCGTTTGCGTGTTCAACCATTTTGACAGTACAGCCGCTTCCGATCGCCATAGAAAGGCCAGCGGAAGAATCTTCACAATAGGATTGATCGCCAAGGCCATGGGCGATTTCGAGAGCTTTGTCGATACCGACAATCGAAAGTGCTTTCACGGCGCCAATGTTGAGAGAGTTGCCAAGAGACTGGCGGATAGTCAAATCGCCATAGAACCGACCGGTGGCATTGCGGAGAGCACAAGTACCAACATAGCCCGCGCAGTAGAGTGAGTCGATGTTTTCGTCACGGAGGCGAGTGCCTGGACTATAAACAGCATCACCAGTGAGTGAGAAGAGCGGGGCGTAATCGAGAATAGGCTTAATCGTGGAGCCCGGCTCGAGCAAAGAAGTCGTCGCATTAACCTCGCCATAAATCGGGGTTTCCCAGTTGATCGAACCGACCATGGCGATGACTTGACTAGTCTCAACATCGACCGATGCGAGCGCAATGTTATCACTATTATTAAGATAGCGGAGCGCATCGCCGTTCGCGACGGCCTGCTCGGCGATTTCTTGGGCGCGATAGTCGAGGGTGGTTTTGATTGTGTAGCCACCACTGCGCATGGCGGAAATACCGTATTTTTCCTCAAGGAGAGATTTAACTTCCATGACGAAATGCGGCGCTTTAATATTTTTATATTGGCTGCTCTCAGGGAGAATTTGGTCCAGAATCGGGACAGCTTTTGCCTCATCGGCTTCTTCTTGGCTGATGTAGCCCATTTCGGCCATGACGTCGAGGGTCTTTTGTTGGCGAGCGATCAGGGCCTCGTGGCCGTATTCGTTATAAGGGTTCAGGACGGCCGGATTGTTCGGAATGGCGGCAAGCAAAGCGGATTCCGCAAGCGTTAAATCTTTCGCGCTTTTGCCAAAATAAGTCTGCGCGGCGCTCTCGATACCGTTGCGACGACCACCGTACGGCGATTCGTTGAGATACATCGTGATGATTTGCTCTTTGCTGTACATTTTCTCAAGCTCGATCGAAAGAATAAGCTCCTTGATCTTACGGGAAATGCCGCCACGATTCGCGGAGGCTGCTGCTTCGGAGAAATAAACTTGCTTAATGAGTTGTTGGGTCAGGGTTGAGCCGCCTTGGACGCCTTGTCCAGTCAAAGTTGCAAATGCAGCACGGATCAAGCTCATCACGTCGACACCGGGGTGACTGTAGAATTTTTTGTCTTCGATAGCAACCGTGGCTTGACGGGCATAGAGAGAGATGTCGCTGCCATCAACAACGAGACGATAATCGGAGTCGCCTTTATCTTCCCAGAGGACGACGCCATTACGATCGAGATAAGTATTCACGGTTTCAGAAATTGTGAGATCGTTGAGCTGAATTTCTTTCAGTTGGTTCTTATAGTATACGAACAGAGCCCCAATACCGATAATGCCAATCAGAATACAAGCAGCAAAAATCTTGCCAATGCGCTTCAAGCCGGCCTTTGAAAACCAGTAGGCTTTGATACGTTCCCAACGAAAATGCGCAAAAAAGCGCTTGACTGGATCTTTCGGTAGCGGAGCCAAAGACTTTTCACGGCTGGACTTGCCGAACCGAGACTTTCTTCGTACGCCATCCACCTTTTCTGCAATCGCTTTTTTTTGAGACACCAAGCTCGAATATACCCCCATATTGCTCCGCTTGGAGTCACGGCTTGATTTATTCGCAGTTTTTGTCATAACTACATTATATCACATATTATAGCTAGAGCAAAATTACATTTTCGTAAGGTAGCTGGTTTCATTGCGGCTAAGGATCACATTCACAATGTTTGGAAATTGAGCCTTACTGATTCTCTCTAAACTGATGAACCCATTTTACTTCCATGGTTTCTATTTTACCTTATACTTTTATGAACACATTCGGATGCCCTGTCTTTGTCGTTTGTTGAATCCCTTAGTCTCCTTTTATCATCCGGTGGCGCTCTCCGGAGCGAATCGCTTTCGCTCCCGTGCTCCGGACCCGCGCCAGCCGGGAAACGATGCTAAAAGGAGACTAAGGGATTCTATATACAGCAAAGGCTGAATATCTATCATATTATATCTACCTACTAGAGGATACTACTACTGAGTGAGGCAGCGAAGGGAGTCGGCAGCGCGTCGATAGTTACCCTGCCAAGCTGGGACGACGAAGTAACCGTCGTAGCCTAGATAACCTGCGTAACTCGGTCCCGCAGCGGGCGTATTTGACCAAAGGTAGAACCCGTCAGTGCGTGTTATGCCGGCGCTGTAAAATCCAGCATTCGCTAAGTAGAAAGGTTGTAGCCGAATGTTATAGCGGATGGTGTTACTATTCCAGTACGGAAGCCCAACACCCGTGTAGGCATCCATACTACTTAATTCCCAACCATAGCTATTTAACCATTTATAAAACGACTTCTCGGCTAGAACAACTTTATTCTCATCATTCACGGTCGCTCTTGGTAGTTGCCAGTGCTTAATATGGTTCTAGAGGCTCTAAGCGATCACACCAAAAAGACCAAGAATGCCGCGCAGGGCATAAAGTGTGTCTTCGTGCGAGCGAACGGTAATCGTGTCGATACCCATTTCGACTACAGGATAATCGTTGCCGCCAGGCTGCGTCATGTCGCCGAAGTACAAAACTTCGTCTGGCTGGACGTTTAGCTCTTCGAGTAGATGCGTCATACCGAACTTTTTGTTCATGCCAGGTGCAGCAACGTTAATGGAGGTAGTGCCGCCGATTTCGTAAAGAAAATTCGGGAGTTTTTCCTGGCATTTGGCGACGATGGCTTCGCGCTTCTTCATGTCGGGATCCCAAGCATATTTAGACTTAGTATCAGCTTTTTGACCGAGAGCAGAAAAAGTGACCTGAGATAAGCGATTTTCAATAATTTCGTCGCCTTCAGCGAGAGCCGCACTTTCCCAAAAACCGAGGGAGCGAGCGGATTCTTCGAGAACTGTTGTAATTTTTACAATATCTTCTTCTTTGAGGGGATAATTATAGACTTGGCGCCAGTCGCCCGACTTGTCGTCATAGGTATAATATTGCGTACCTTGGGCGGGGAACAGATGCAGATGTAAAAGCTCAGCATCGGTGACTCCGGCCGCGCGGAGACGATCAACGATCTGGATGAGAAATTGCTCAAATTTCTGGCCAGAAAGGGGGCAAATTTCAAAATAGTTCAGACATTTGACAAGAACAGTGGCAATTTCAGGCGGAATAGGGGTCTTAGCGATATTGAGGGTTTGGTCGATGTCAAAGGCCAAGACACGTTTTTTGATAGTTTGGGGGGTAGTTTTCATAAAATCTCCGCTTAATTAATTTGATTATAGCATTTTGAGAAGAGGAAGAAAAGATGCGTGCGTTGGACTAAAATTGGCAATATTAGGGATAAATCTTAAGTAGATATTGACTTTTTTGACTATGTGTGCTATAATGGTCATATGAGGGGGAATATCCTCATAGAACCTTGAAAGGAAGTGATATGCTTGAGACTGGGCAGGTGGCTGCGCTATGAAGCTGCGAATCTTCTCTGCTGGACGCGAATCAGCATCGGAATCTTGCTCGCGTTCTGCCTGCCGCACAATACCCTAAGTGCGGTTTTATGTTCACTGGCGCTCCTCACTGACGGTTGGGACGGGTGGTGCTATAGACGCTATACAGCGGCTCAGCCATACCCGCATTGGTACAATCGTCTGCCAATTTCGCTCGATCCGATTGCGGATTTCGTGTTTGTGGCGGGCGTAATAGTGCGGGTCGCTAGCAGCAGGGTCGCTGGGCTACTCAGCGTTTCATGTCTAGCGATAATCCTAATACTGTGGCACATCATCGCGAGGCGCTCGACAGACTACACCTATAAATGGATGATGGCCGGACTGACCTATTTTTGGTTCGGCGCAATGCTACTAACAATGGCTTTGACATGGGCAATTGATTGTCGAGATTGGTGGTTTCTAGGTGTCCTAGGGACAATGATCTTACTATATGGATTCCTAGTAGCAACTGATCGGCTGGAGCTTAAAAAATGAGGGGGAATTGTAGATGCGACAACAGTTAATTTTAGAGATTGTCATGGCGATACTGATCATGAACTGTGCGACCTTTACCCTTGCGCGCCTGATACTACAGTTATCTGGTGAGTGCGCGGCTAGCCTCGAAATCGACCCGGACATAACTCCGTACAGCTCTGGCGATGTGGGGACGATGACATATCTGGTCGCGGGAAACCTGAATCAGCCCGCGGCGGCGTTTCAGTTCCTGAAGCCGGAGCTCAGCTGGTGCACGCAAAACGTGAACTACCGAATGATCGGCTGGAACGCAAAGTCGACGGCACGGCAAATTGCGGACGAAATATGCGCGATGATGCCGAAGAAAGCGATGGTCTACACGATCTCGCTGGGCGACCACGTTGCGCGGTACGTCGAAGAATACCTGCGCGGCAGCCTGGAGCTGCTCGGAATTGATTTGGAAATTATTGCGATTAATCCCTGCACGACGGTCGATTTTATGATACCGCCGCTCGGGGCGCTTCTGAAAATCGGAGCACCGGTTTTCGAAGTGGCGTGCCATGCGCTGGGTTGGCTGAGCGTAATCCCGGTGATCCCGACGGTGGGAGGGAGATGTTCCCTGATACTGCTCGCGGACCAATACTGGACAATCGCGTATGATCGCCCGCCCCACGAGACCAGCCATACGATCGGCGTGATTTGCTCGAAGCCCGATGAAGAGAAAGACCAAGATGGACTGCTCGATAATGGGCAGATTCGGTCGTATTTTGGCCAACAGGGCGAACCGATCTTCGTAACGATCAAAACCAGCCACGGCAACACGGTTGGCGCGGCAGAAGCATACCGAGATGGCATCGAGATGGCATCAGTATGGCGTAAAAACGCTTAAGCTTCCCTAAAAACTTCCCCCGACTTCGGTTGGGGGAATTTTTGTGTTATACTATACGAAGATAGCAAAGATAATTGGAACCAGAAAGATGAAACTATCAGAAGAATTGGTTTGGCGAGGATTCTCGGCTGAAACTACCATAAAAGATCCAGCGGAATTAGATACGCGAGCTTCGAAGCAGTTTTATTGGGGGGCGGATCCTTCGGCAGATTCCCTGACGATCGGGAATTTGGCGGCGGCGATGATGTGTGCTTGCTTCGTGCGGCATGGTTATAAACCATATCTTCTGGCCGGGGGAGCGACGGGACAGATCGGCGACCCGAAAGATAACGGCGAACGCGATCTCAAGCCGCTTGAAGAGGTCGAGCACAATAAGGCTTGTATTGCGGCGCAGATGAAACGAGTAGTGCGGAGCGACGAGGTCGTGATGGTGGACAATTACGATTGGTTCAAGGACATGAACTACTTGGCGTTCCTCCGCGAGGTCGGAAAGGTCTTCTCGATGACACAACTGCTCGATCGGCAGTTCGTCCAAAATCGAATCGGTGAGGGCGGCAGCGGGATCTCTTACGCTGAGTTTTCTTACACTTTGATCCAAGGTTACGATTTCTTGCATTTATATCGAGAATACGGCGTAGATTTGCAGCTTTGCGGCGCGGACCAATTCGGGAACTGTTCGAGCGGAATACATCTAATCAAGCGACTCGAGGGGGCGACGGCGGACGCTTGGTCGACGCCACTAATTATTGACCCCGTGACGGGGCGTAAGTTCGGAAAGTCGGAAGGAAATGCGATCTGGCTGGACGCGAAGAAGACGTCGATCTTTGACTTCTATCAGTTCTGGCTCAACCAGCCGGACGAAGCGGTCGAATATTTGATTAAAATCTATACTCTGCTCAAGAAGGACGAAGTTGATAAGCTACTAGCAGAACAAAAAGAGCATCCAGAACGGCGAGCAGCGCAAAAAGCCTTAGCCTTCGGAGCGACCGAAGTCGTACATGGCAAGGAAAACGCTGAGGCAGTCAGAAACTTGACAGAGAGATTGTTTAGCGGCGAGATTGCAGAATTGGCTGAGGACGAGATTCGAGAGTTTGGCGAATATCTCGCAACGGCGGAAATCGGAATGAGCCTCCTCGATGCACTCGTGGCGACGGGACTGGCCAGTAGCAAGGGCGAAGCGCGCAAGCTAGCAGCGGCCGGCGCAATCACAGTGAACGGAACTAAGGTGAGCGAAGATTTGCCCTTGACGCAGACGGCATTACTAAAACGTGGCAAAAATAAGTTCGCAGTCGTTAGATAGTTGACTTTTTGACAAGGTGTGCTATAATGGTTATTATAGCACCTTTTTTGGTGTCAAAAATTGGAAAGAGGTGAGTTCTTTGAGGCATTATGTGATCGTGCTGGATTTTGGCTATGCCGACGATCCGAATGTACGGTCGACGGTTCACGATCTGGCGGCGACAGTGATCGCGCATCGGCTGCACCTGCCGCTGAAATTAGCACATCAACTTTAGCAAAACTATAGGCCGCTCTTCGGAGCGGCCTATGCTTATTTGGAATATAGGGAATTCGGAGGATGCGTGGCGAAGATCCTAGATCAAGGAAGTTTTAGACAAGGAAAAGCCGCGCCCGGAACGGGCGCGGCGCGATACGAAGGAGAAGAGTTACAACCGCCCATGAGATGATTCGTAGAGGGCGATCACGTCGTCCGGAGTACAATCGTCGGACAGGATAGCCTCTGAGGCAAAGTCGCGGGCGAGACGCCAGGCCTTAGCGGCCGTACGAAACGCTAAGACTGCGATGGTCAGAGCAACAATCGAGGCGATAGCGATGATGACAGGATGTGGCGGAAGAGCGCCATGCGAGTAGGCGTCGGCCAACAGCCAAAGGTTCCAAACGGCCCGAACCGCAAGGTAGAGTCCGACGAATGGTGCCCAAAGGCCAATAGCACCATGATAGTGCAGGACGAAGAGGCGTTGCGCATAGCGTCGAAGAGAATCGTCGTCCATGCTAAGCTCCTTTCTGCGCGAGGGCGCTTACAGATCGTCACCTTTCGGGCGGGACGGCGGGTTGATGGCGGCGCTCAACCGCTCCACCAGAATCGAGCCGGCTTTGAGGGCGGCAATGGAGGCTCCGCCAGACGTCCGTTCATCCGCCAGGGACATTTCGCAGCTGATCACACTGAGAAGTTCCGCCCAGGTCTGATGAACTTCGCGCTGACGATCGGCGTCGACGATCCGCTCGAAGGCCTCAACGCTCATGGCGATCAGCTGGAACGACGCCAGAGCCAGGGCAATCAGGCTGAACACGTGTTCCTCGACGCAGGTCTGCGCCATGTCGGGATCATCGTCCAGCAGCTCCTGCTCGTACTCCAAAATATCGGAGATCATCGACTCACGCTGGGCTTCGAGCATGTTGAAGAGATCCTGCGCGCTGAGATCGGTCGTCTGCGCAAGGCAGCTGGACGGATATTTTTGGAAGGTGATCGGGCAATCGCCAAACCGGTAAAGCTTCCGGAGGAGGTCGCCGAGGTTGACATTGACGCGGTTGCGGTCATAATCCGGATGCGCACGGAGGTCGGAATGGAAGATGCCGTCGGGAGGCTGCGGAAAATCAATGACGTTCATGAAGTTTTCTCCTTTCAAAGGTGCAAATGGGGTGTCACTTGAGCAGAAAACGCCCAATTATCTCCATAATAGCACGCTAGGTCAATTTTGTCAATAGATAAATCACTTTTGGACACTTTTTTGGCGATTCTTGGTCGAAAAAGCTGGCGGGAATGGCCTTAGAAAAGTTGGAAAGCAAACAGTAATCAACGGAGATCGTGGTTGAGGTTGCCTTTTGCTAGGTGATCAGATATAGTAAGAGGGCGAGGCAGGATTCGATCGAGCCTGCTAAGAGGTTCTAAAGCCTAGTATTTTGTAAAGGAGATGGTTGGTTTGAAACTGACGGAGGAGATGGTGCGGTTCCGGGAGGTAGCTCTGGAAGAGATCCGCGCGCTTTATCCGCGGCATGACGCGATGGACAACGGTGATGGATTCGTGCTGCGACCGGCGACGCGGCTGGACGGGCCGATATTCCTGGAATTGCCAAAGACGTTACCGGTCGACGAGCAAAATCGACTGATCGATCTGACGCGGACAGCGCGATACTGCAGCTCGGCTCATTTAGGGCAAATCCTCGGGATCAAGCTCGCCGAGATCTACGGAGATGTGCCGATCCTGCTGCGCTGGGGCAAGCTGCGGGAAGTCGAATGTCGGACGCCACTCAAGGCGGGTAGCAAGCGCTACCGGCTGCGGCTGGGCGAAAAAGACGGAGCGGATGCAATCCAGCTGATCATCGCGCATACGGCGCCGGTTTCCTGGATGACGCCGGAGATGGTATCTACGGCGGCGGTGGTCGCTACGAAAAGCACTGCGCCTGAGCCGGTGACGGTCGTACAAGCCGACCAGTGCCCTGCCGCTGGCCTGGACATCGTGGTTGATTTCCTGCTGCTGCATTATCCGAACGGTGCGCCGAGGGGCTGCTTGACGCAGGCCTAAACCATTTCTTGCCCCTGGCTACGGCCGGGGGCGTCTTTTTGGGTTTATTTTTCTCTAGGGAGGTGATATAATGGGGACGGTATGGTGGGATTAGCTCAGATGGTTAGAGCGTCTGATTGTGGTCCAGAAGGTCG
>CAYXZG010000010.1:0-24693 GCA_964469535.1 uncultured Candidatus Saccharibacteria bacterium | reverse complement strand
AGAAGGCTTATGCTACAAAACAATTCATTTAATTCTTCGGTGCAATGGAAAAGCCCCCGAACCATATCGTCCAGGGGCTATTTTGTACTTTTCACATCTCATCCACCCAATTTTATGTGCAGGTTCAGAACCTTTCCATCCAGTCGCACTTTTAGATCCGCCGTCCCCGCAACCGTCATCTCCATCGTCGTTTCCAAGATCTCCTGAGCAGTTCGAACCTCCGACGTTGCTGCCGCTTCCACTACTTCTAGACTCGCCAAAGCGTCTTTTGTCTGCTCAAGGTCGACCGGCTCCTTTTTTGGACTGTCGGTTTCGCCCTCCGCAGTCGATTCTACGCTTAGCAGCTTCGCCCAACCATCTTTCGGACCCAAATGGCGAATTAACGTACTATATGCCATCTCGCCCCGCTTGACGATCTCGTCTTGTGTCGGGATTCTCCCCAGCTCCTTCGTCAAACCTGCTGCATAATTGAATACTTCACTATAGGTGTACCGACTCCCTTTCGACATACTATCGTCCCCTTTCGCTTCATTCCCCACGTCTCGTTTAGCCGACTCTTGCGTCCCAAAATCGCACTCCACATTCGCTTGCACGATTTCAGCCTCGCTCGTTCCGATTGCAGCTTTTACCATCTCCTTTACTACACCCTCCACCAGTGCTTCGGCGACTTCATTAATAGCTTGATGCGGCACCGCTTTCGACGCTTCTACTCTCGGCGGCGCTTTCAGCTCATCCGGCAGTCTGCACAGCCTTTTACCAAAAACTTTCCAAGCTACCGCACCCAATATCGCTTCCGTACTGCCATAATGATAGACGCACTCCTGATAACGTATTTGATTGCTCCGTACTAATTCGTCTTCCGACATCATCCTGCCGAGTCGTCGCGTTTCCTCACAGATCTCCTCAAAACCGATTTGCCACCTCGCCTTCTGCTTCCACCAATCCCAATCTTGTTTTACCATTCCTTCACCCCCTTTCATCAATACGAATCTATCAGACAGAACCCGAAAACGTCGAAGCACCAACTTCCAAAATCCATTCTCTCAAAGATGCAAAAAATTAAAGTTCTCCACCCTCCCTATGAACCTATTATATCACCCCCCCCCCCCGAACACCAAGCATAGGCCGAACGTCTTTACCTAAGCCAAGTCACTCGCCACCCGATTGACCTCTTCGACTGTCGTAATTCCCGCTAGCGCCTTTAGAATTCCGTCTTGCCGCATCGTCACCGTTCCCTTTTCCTTCGCAACTTTCATAATTTCGCTCGAAGTCGCATGTGCAATGATCAGCTTTTGGATATCATCATCCACATCAATCGCTTCATAAAGCCCCGCCCGACCGCGATACCCGCCCGGGGCATCTTGCTCTTCCACTCCGTTCACCAGCGTGTACGACTTTTGTCCCCGCACCGGCAGTCCATTATATCCCAAATCCTCGCTCACCGTCGGCACATCCTCTGGCGTCGCTGGTAATAAGTCTCCGACCACCTCATTAATTTCCTGCGTCTGCATTTCGTTGCTCTGATATGCTGTTCGCTTCGTCGCCACTCTCCGTACCAATCTCTGACCAATCACTGTATTCAAAGTCGAAGCCAACAAAAACGGCTCAATCCCCATGTCGAGCAACCTTGGCAAAATTCCCGCCGCCGAGTTCGTGTGTAACGTAGAAAACACCAAATGCCCCGTCAGCGATGCCTGCACTGCGAGATTTGCCGTCTCCGAGTCGCGAATCTCCCCCACCATCACTACATCCGGATCTTGTCGCAAGATCGAGCGTAATCCCGACGCGAAGGTCAACCCCGCGTCCGTATTCACCTGAATCTGATTAACCCCATCCATCTTATATTCAACCGGATCCTCTAGCGTCACAATATTAATCTTCTCACTCTTAATCCGTTTAATCAGCGCATAGAGCGTTGTCGATTTTCCCGAGCCAGTCGGCCCTGACGTTAGAATCATCCCGTTCGGTCTCTCGATCCCTCGGAGCACCGTCCTGAGTGATCGCCCCGTCATACCCATTTTTTCAACTTCCATCGTCGTTCCCGTTTTGTCTAGCAACCGAATCACTACTTGCTCACCCCACACGACCGGAGAAATCGCAATGCGTAGATCAACTTCCTTATCCCCCACCATCACTGCGAACTGGCCGTCCTGCGGAATTCGATGCTCGTCGATTTTCAAATTCGCCAAAATCTTAATTCTCGATACCAACGCCGGCTCGATCGCTTTCGGCAAATCCATCACTCGCCTGAGAACGCCATCAATCCGACATCGAATAATCAAACTATTTTCCAATGGTTCGATATGTACGTCCGACGCCTTCGACTTCACCGCAAATTCTAGAATAGAAGTTAGAGCTTTAGAAATCGGCGAATCCTGCGTAATTGTTTTGACATTACTGCTCGCTTTCGCCTGTGCAATCTCTTTATTCGTGACTTTAACCGCTTGCGTCACATCCGTAAAATCGCCTCGGTACTGTTTCAGAACCGCTTGAATCCCCTCGTTCGAAGCCATCACAGCCCGCACCATCTTACCCGTAAATGTCGCTAAATAATCCACCGCCTGCACATTTCCAACGTCCAGCATCGCCACCACGAGCTGTCCATTCGCTTCCCCAAGCGGCACCACCATCGAACGTTCTGCCAAATCCAGCGGCAATAGCATTAATACCCGTTGATCCATCTGTACATTTTTCAGATCCACATATGGCACCCCCATCACTACAGCTGTCGCGTGCGCCAACATTTCGTTCGACAATACTTTCTGCGCCATCAGCGTTTCGAGAAGCGGCCGTTTCGTTTGCAAAACTTCCTGTTGCGCTTTTACGACCGCATCCTTATCCACTAATCCTTCCCGAATTAGCAGTTCAATAACTCGATCAAGCCCATCCTTCGTTAGTAACGCCACACGCTATTCCTCCTCGGAATTCGGACGATTGATGTTGCAAGTGATTTGCTCTGACAAGCTCAATTTCCCATCCCCATCCGTATCGCAAGATCCATAGATTCCTTCCAGTTTAATTTCACAAACCGTCAATTCCTCCTCGTCTAGGAACCCATCTGCATTCGTGTCCTCACAGGTTTTCTCCTCACGCTCAATTTGGCCGCACGCCCACAAATCTTCCTCATCCAAGATCCCGTTTTGATCTAGATCTTCACAATTCCCAACATACACTTCCACCGTCGGATTGATCGCTACACTATTAAACGTTTCTGGCGATGGACTTGTCAGCTCACTCAAAATCACGTTTTGAAGCTTCGTGAAAGTCACCGATGCCTTGTCCGGATCTCCAAGCAAAGATCGACATGCGAAAAACGCGGCCAAAGTCCCAATCCCCGCAATCAATATCAAAGAAAATATGTCCGATTGCTTCATTTTGTACCCTCCATCGCCGCATTACGCAAGCTCGTCGCGCTCGTCGCCGAATTTTTAGTTGTATCAACCTTCGTTTTCGGCGTAACCGTCATTGTCGTCTCTAACGCCATCAATCTCGACAAGAAAAACGCGTTCGCCTGTGCCTGCAAGTTGATTCCATTGCTAGACCATTCAACCGACGCCGATTGAATATCAAACTCCCGAATTGATCGCTCAATCGTATCAAGCGCATTCAGAACTAGCGCCCCGCTCCCGTCTACCCTCAACGTCACCGGCAAAATCGATATTCCTGCCAACTCACTCGCCGAACTACCGTCACGCGGCGACAAACTCTCCGGATCAATTCCCGCCAGCAAGAACAGCTGATTCAAACTCGCCATCAATGCCTCGGTATTTTCTTGCGCCGGCAGAGCATCCGAAATCACACGCAGCGACGAACAAACTTTCAGCGACTGCAAATACTGTTCTTTTTTCGTCTCATCCTGCTCATTATTGTATAACGTACTAAAATCAATTCTTTCTCCGTTCTCGTCATAACAATTCTCATTCCGTTTTCGTGCCACCAATTCCAAATCCTCATTCCCCGCCATCGTCTCGAACACATTGTATCGCAAAGAATTCACCACTTGATCCAGGCTCACCGTATTCGGATTACAATTCTCAAGTTCTTTGTCGCTCAGACGTCCGTTTTTATCTGTATCTGCGCATACTCCCACGTTCCGAATCGTCTGGTCATATTCTGTAATCGCCTGATTCTTCGCCGTAATAATCTTCGTGTTAAAGCTAATATATTTCAGCAAGAAGTTCACTAGAACCAGACAAGTCCCCAGGATCAGCGACGCAATCAGAACTTCCAGCATCGTCAACTGCTGCGCCTTAGAAATCTTTTCCCGCTTTGTATCTGCCGGTCGATCCGCCATTTTATGCTTCCCCTTCCCCCTCGCCTTCATTGCGAGAATTACTTAGACATTCGCTATCATCTTCGCTACACTCCCTAGCCTCTTGTGCAAACATATTTCCAATCTGAACATAAGAATCCGTTACGTTTTGACCCATTGGCCCAATCGCAATCATGTGTTTATTGCGATACATAAAGAAATCCTCCGCCAGCACCGTCGAAGCCGTAAATCTTAGCACGAGATTATTACTGTCATCACGCCCATTCGACGAACTCGACACCGCCAACCCATCCGGCGCTAACATGCAATCGTTCACCGACGTCCAGCGTACTGTTCCTAAAGTATCATTTCCCGAATACTTATAACAAACGCTCTCAAAGTGCTCGACATTTTCGATCGCTCCATCAAGCCCCATATATTTCGCTTCGTACCACTTCGCGAACTGCGGCGTCCGCCAAATTTTCACCCTAAGTGGCACTTCTTTTAGTTCGACTGGCCTTTCTTCGCAATTTTCGCCGTTCTCATCGCAGACTCTTTCCGGCTTCGGCACTAACTGGCAGTTTTCACCATTCTCATCGCATTGTTCAATCTTTTCACCTTCATATTCTTCCGTCCCCATCTCGACGTCCTCATCACTCGCGCGATAATAAAACTTCGCATCTGTTTCGGACAGCGTTCCGAGCGGTACCGCCTCACACCCCTCGATCGTCAAATCCCACCATGCGTAATAACTATCTCCCGTCCGGAAAGAATTTCCGTCCGCATCCGCCTCACGCACGCAATACGTCGGCAAGGTATTTCCCATCGCATCAACGAAATTTCCATAGTCATACTTCGTCAAAGCCACACCTTTCTTAAACGATTCCAGAACGCGGTAATCAATCAACGGCGACACCTGCGCGTTCGCTTGACCCTCCATGTTCACCGTATTCGTCGCCATGTTGATCCTGAGGTCCGAAAGTTGCACGCTATCTCCGCCCGTCGGTAACATCGCCCCGAGCGCCCCAAAAATCCTCGACATCACTGTCTTCTGCCCAACGATTGCCGACAAACCATCGAGCTGCGCTTGGAAGGTCACTAAATCTTCCAACTCACCATAACCATTCAATTTTTGCGACATTGTCTCCAGCTTTTTATCCTGATTCGACATCGCAATATCTTGGCCACTCTTTATACCAAACAAGATCAACACCGCCCCGACCGCCACGCTCGACACCACGATACAAATAAACAAGACCAAATTGCGCATTTTCTGCGCTTTGATCATCCGTGCCTTCACTTCCGGCACCAAACTAATTTCATAAGTCGTGCTCACTTTCGAACTAATGATGCTACCACTTTCCGAAACCTCAACTGGCTTTCCCGTAAACTTCGACCCAATCTTCGCAAAAATTAGCCGAATCTGTCTACCAATCTCGTTCAAATCTGCTCGAAGTTTTTCAATAAAATCGTTCATCTAGTCATTTCCCCTTTCCGCTAGCCCAATCGCCACCGCGAACTCATTCGCCACCGGCTGCAAAACTTGTTGTTGCTCCGGCGTCACCCGCACCAACTGCCACGGATTGCCCTGCGATGTCGAAACATTCGTCTTCGCTTCGATATATTCCGCAATAAACGGAATCATACCAGCGAATCCTGACAACACGATCCCGCCCACCGGCGCATTCATATATTCCGATTTGAAGAACCGTATTGATTTCGTAATCTCCGCCGCGAACCCCTCTAGCGTCGCGTCGAGTGCTTTGAACACCTGCCCCTCGACCTTATCCTGCGCCAAGCCAAACTTTAGTATAAACTGCCTTGCCTGATCCTCGCGCACCGACAACGACGAAGCCACCGTCTTCACCAGCATCGAAAAACCTCCTTGCACCGAACGCACCAATCTCGGCACGCCTCGATACATCATCACCAGATCCGTCGACTGTTCGCCAAGATCCACGATCATCCTTGCGTCCTGCGCTCCAACTGGCGTCAAAGCTCGCGCCATCGCTAACGACTCCGGCTCTTGCGCAATCACATTCAATCCGAAAGATTCAATTAGCTCCATTCTCGCTTCCGCAAAATCCACCGCCGTCGAAGAAATCAAAACTTCCGCCTTTGTCGCATCGTGCGGACAAACTCCTAGCGAAACATAATCCGTCGTCGCCTCATCTAGCGGCATCGGAATATATTTATCTAACTGATATTTCACCATATTCAGTAGTTCCGTCTCGGGCATATTCTCCACCCGCGCGATCGTCGTAAAAGTCTTCGAAGCCGGCATCCCAACTGCTACATTTTTCGTCGTAATTCCCGCCTGCTTCATCGCTCCGAGCACCGTTTCTCCTAGACGTCTCTGTCCCGCCGCCGAACTATCCTCCAAAGTTCTCCGATCCACCGGCACATAAGCAAACTTCTGCAAAACCCAACCATGCTGCTCATTCCCAGCCAACTGTACCAAACGTATTGCCGTCGTCCCAATATCTAGAGCGAAAAACTCACCCACGCCGTGTATCAAACTCATGCCACTATTATAAGCGCAACCAATTTATTTTTCAAGTCATCTTTTTATAGTTTTATTTTCAGAAAATCAAGGTATCGTAATAGACATCAACAGATCACTGTGGTATAATTAAACCAGTAACTCGCTCCCTGCGTCTTACTCGCCATTTAACAATTGGTAGTTTTAGAAGAGAGGTGATTCTATGCCCAACTCCACTCCCAAAGTCGTCGTCTCCGGCAATCAAAAGGACTATGCTATCCTGCGGCCCCTAGCCCGAACTCCGACCGTTCGCTATTATCTCTGTTCCGACCCCGAGCAAAAGCTCTATCTTCTCTGCATCGCCAGCAACCCTGCCGATTCGCACGTCATCAACAGCATTTCCGACGTTCTGAATACCTTGATGGCCTACGCCAAAGACGCCGAGGAGCAGCATTACCAGCACAACCTCAAGTTCGTCAAAGGCACCGCCATTACTCGGAACCTTCATCGGTACGCCGCTGATTGTTCCGACGGACAGCCTCACGCCCCCTCCCTCGAAGACCTCGAGGAGAAGCGCAAAGCCGAAGAAGCCATGCTGACGCACCGCGTTCACTACGATTGGCTCTTTCCGAGCCTCGTCGAAAGCTTCGTCTGCGCCAGCCAGGGCAATCGCCAGGTCATTATCTTAGAGTTCCCTGACCTCGACCTCGCCGACGTTATGCCGCTCAGTCAAGTCATCACACATCACGAACGCGTTGATCTTAAGACAAGCGCCTGGATCATCGGTCGCATGCTTAAACTCCAAGGCTTCATTGCCATGTCCGAAGTCTCCGCTAACCTTTCGCTCAATCGTTTCATGATCGCCCCACATCAACATCGTCTGATCATGTTCGATTGGGCCTATGCCTACACCATTCCTTTTCCCGACTGGGAAAAGGTTGGCCTTATGCTCTCGCATATTGGCTCTTGCGGACTTCAGCTCATCGGCATCGATCATCCCCGCGATGAATACCCCTACCCCATCGAAAACAAAGAAGTCCCCTATGTCGATTTTCTACGTCAACTGGCGTTCTTAGATGCTCAGTTCTTCAACAATATCCGCTATTCGGACAATTTTTTCTATGCGCATCACCAGTTCTACGACCTAGTTCATCGCATCTGGGGCAAATCCTTTCATCCCTTCACATCCTTCCCCAAATAATCATTAAAGAGGTGACTTTTATGGGCGACGAAACCTTTTCCACCAGCAGTTACAAAAGTACTCGCTCTGCTCGTTACAGCAGCATGGAACACATCACTGCCGCCGCCGAGCAACAAGCCTACGCCACTGGCCGACTCTCCCCGCTCGTCGATCCTGCTCACGACCCCATTCGTCGTTCTCTGATGCGTTTCAACCCAACCACGCTGCCAGACGGCACGCGCGCCTGGGTCGTTACCGTCGGCCCGCCGATGCCGATCGAGTCCAATATTGACACGACCGGCAGTATGGGCGATAACGTCGATCTGACCATCAATCATCTTCCGCATATCATGTCCCTCCTCACCACCGTCCTGCCCTCCTATGATCTCCACTACGCTCCCGGCATTTTTGGCGACGTCAGCGATCGCTTTGTCTTCCAACGGGGACAATTCGAGATGACCGCCGCAAAACTCGTCGAAACTCTTGGCAACATGGTTCCCGAGCGTGACGGTGGCGACATTACCGAAGATCCGCACTATGGCATTTTCGGTGCCGCCTATCTCACGCACACCTACATCAATCGTATCGGCCTCAAAGGATACCATTTCACCGTCTCAGACGCTCCGACCCGCCGCAGCTTCAGTCTCCACATCCTCCGCCGCGTTTTCGGCGACGATGTCTTAACCTACGTTCAGGAAAACGGCTACGCGCACTTCAGCAAGGATGACATTTTCAACCTCGACCTTAAAGACGTCGTCGCCGATCTCTCCACCCGTGCCCACGCCTTCTTTCTGTACTGCGACGAGTTTGCCTTCACCCACGGCCTCGATGATTCTTCATGTGCTAATTGGCGTGAGTTCTATGATCCCCAACACCTGTTCATCATCCCCTCGACCGAGTACCTTCCTCAGATCCAAGCCGCCTTGATCGGCTTAACCGAAGGAACCCTCGATCCGCAAAGCGTCCGTGACTTTTTGGCAGACCATCAAATCCCCAGCTCCCATATCGACCTTTACGCGAAACAATTCCGCGCCGTCGACCTCGGAGCCGGACAACGTTTGGTCTCTGAACTGCCGCATCCGCTTCCGCAACCTGGCGACATCTTCCTCAACAAAACCGATCTTTGGCCAGCCATGGATCTCCCTGATGTAATCAGAGCCAAGGCCGTTGCCGATGATCCTAACGACCCCACCTGGTTATGACCCAGAAAATTTATCTCATCACCGACCTCGGTCCTGGTGATGGCGGCAAAGGCAGCGTCGTCCACAAGATCGCCACCAACCGCAACGCTGATTACGTCCTAAAATTTGGCGGCGGTCAAGGGTCCCATGGCGTCGTTACCGCTTCTGGTGAAAAATTCAACTTTTCTCACTGGGGTTGCGGCACACTCGACGGCATCCCGACCTTAATCACGCCAGACTTCGTCACCATTCCTCATGCCATCTTGAACGAAGGTGCTGCTCTTGAACGTCTCGGTCTCCATGATCCGTACGCTCTGCTTACGATCGACCCTCATGCTCTTGTTGCCACCCCGTTCCACGGCATCGCCAGTCGACTTGATGAACTCATCCGTCGCGATCACCCTCGCGGTACGATTGGTACTGGCGCTGGTCATGCCTACCGCCTGACTAAAGATTACGCCGGGCTCACTCTCCGTATTACCGATCTCAAAGACCCCGCTAAAACTCGCGCTACCCTTCAGGAAATCGTCAATTTTTACCAATCCCAGTTTGCGCCTTTCCGAAGTTTTGAGTTTCTTCCCGATGACCGGTCCCAAGCTGAACAGCTTTTCGCTGAGCTCTGGGATCCTGATTATATCGATTGGACTCTCGAACAATACGACCGCCTCATACACACTAGCATCCGCATCTTACCTCAATCCGACCTCCTTAAATCTCTTCATCTCGCCGTCGCTGAATGCTCGCACGGCGTCTTGACCGATAGCGAGCTTGGATTTCTCCCGCATACCAGCGCCCTCCGCACTATTCCCGATATTCACCTCCGCTCCCTCCGGTCTAGCGGATATTCCGGACAAGTCATCCAGCTCGGAGTTACCCGCGCCTACGCTATTCGCCACGGCGCCGGTCCTCTTCCGACCGCCGATCAGACCATGCGTGAGTCTCTCCTCCCCGACAGCCACAAAAGTGCAAATCGTTGGCAAGGCGACGTCCGTGTCGGCCCCATCGATTTTAACCTCTTGCGTTACGCTGTCTCCTGTTGCGCTAACCGTTTCGACGGTATTTGCGTCACTTGGATGGACCAGATTCTTAAAAATGGTCTCTGGAAAATCTGCGACCATTACCAACCGCCTCTTACTCATTACGATGTCGCGTCGCTTTCCGAAGCTCATCCACATTACAGCCTCATTGATCTTTCCGATCTGACCACCAACGCAGTTGCTCGCATTTGCAACAAAGTCTTCACGCATCACCTCGGGATCCCAGTCCGTATGGTCTCATTCGGACCTGATGATCATAACAAAATTCTGCTTTAGGAGGAACTACAAATGTCTGAAGAAAAAATCGTCAGCACCGTTCCCGATGCTCCTGCCGCCCCTGCCGATCCGCCCGCCGCCGCCAACCACGAGTCCGAGCTCCTCAAGCTGCTGACCCAGTACGGCGTCGCCGACCCCCATGTTGCGCTCGTCTCCCTCCAGAGTCTCGGCGTCGAGAATGTCGACGACCTCCGCGTCGTCACCGAAGACGAGCTGGTCAAAGCCGGCCTCATGAAGGTCAAGGCTCGCAACCTCCTCGCCTCCCTCACCCCCAACTCCGCCCCCAGCTCTCACACGCCTCAGCCCGCACCCTCCCCGATAGCGCCCGCCTCTTTTCCGCAGTCTTTCTTCCTGAACAACCCCCTGTTCGACGTTCCTTCTGATGAATCCTACCTCGCCGACCTCAAAACCGGCGGCATCCTGAAGTGCGGGCGTTCGGCCTATGTGTCCGCCATTCGCGCCGTTGTCGCGAATCGGATCAATGTCCGTGACATCCCGAAAAAGCTCTGCACTCTTATCGAAGAGTTCGCCGAAGCCAACGACGAACAGGTCCCCGAACTCTATTGGGAGCTCCGCAAACAGACCACCCGCCGCCAGTATTCCGAGGTTTTCGCCGCCATCGGCGGTAGCAGCGCCGTCACCGACGCCCAGCGCCAGAGGCTCATCGGCAAAACCAAGGATCACGTTTTCCCGGTTTTGCTCCAGGCCAAACAGCGCCTAATCGATTTCGCTGCCGCTTACAGCGAAGCTGCTCAGTTCACTACTGGCATCGCCATCGCGAACGCCGTCGTCAGCGGCACTGGCGTCGGCGCCCTTCCGCCCACCATGCCTGACTGCGCCCCGTTAAACGACATCGGCGATGAGCTGCGCAACGCCCTGAACCGCGCCCTGAGCGGCATCGGCCCAGCTGTCGCCGCCGCCATGGCCTGCGACTACATCGAGATTCGCAAGATCCTGAACAATCCCAACCTGCCCGCCCAGATCGGCGTCGCCAACCGCGAGCAGCTCTTCCGCAGGCTCGAGATCGACGTCCCCGCCAGCCTTATCCGCGCCGAATCCGACCTGGTCCGCTTCGTCCTCGCTTTTGCCCAGAACGATCAGATCAGCTCCGATCAGGAGCTCGGCTTCTACCTCAATCTCTGCCAGATCGCCCGCAACCTCGACCTTTCCATCTTCGGTATCTCTGGCACGACCGCCGAACCCTCCTCCTACACGAACCTCGCCGGCGACCGCCTCCGCGACCGCTTCTAAAACCACCCCGCACCTTCTTTTCGTCGCGCATCGTTTGTACATCGTCCGTACATTGTCGACACATCGTCCATACATTGTCCATACGATCGACCCACAATGCCCGACACCAGGCGCCCCTCCGGGGGCGCCTTTTTCAATTTCTAATCAGACTCTTTTTTTCGTATCTTCGGAATAAAAATTTCCCTCGCAAAAATCCTCGTTGCGATCACCCTATATCCCGTCTCGTAGAACGCGCTCTGTCCGTCCATCTCCACATATTTCTTATATTCTGGGTTCGTGTCTGGACATAGCCTCGGATAACCCTTGTGCAGCAACCGGTATTCTAGCTTATCCTGTTCTAGCCGCTCGATGCTTTGTCTCCGTTTCTGCTCATCATCCTCTCGGAGATAAACTAGCCCCATTTCTCGCTGCGCATCCTTCACTTTTTCTTCATCCCCGACCATCACCGTCCCGAACACTTCGTGCGCATATCTCGGCGCTTTCGCCCTTACCTCCTCCAACGCGATCACTCGAACCTCCCTCTCTCCGATTTTCGCCAGTTTCTCCTTCCCTTCTGCTGTGCTTTCTGCCACAACAGCAAGATCCACATCCGACTCCGGCCTTCCGTATCCTTTTACCCGCGATCCCCCTATCAGCACAACACCCGTCGTCTTCTCCGCTAGCTCCTTCGCCACACCGATCTCCCCCTCTAACGCCGGCAATCTCTCTACTACGCCTTCCGCCAATTTTTCCATCTCAGCCGTCCGTCCTTCTGGCCGTTTTATCGCTTTTTCTTTTTCCTTCAACCACTCCCTCCGCGCTAGCGTCATGTATTTCGGCGGCAAAACCTCCGCCTTCTCCGGCAATCTCACCGCAATCGCCTCGAACTCGCGTTTCTCACTTTCCGACAGCAGTCCCATATCCTCCATCATCGGCACCGTCTCTAAGAAACTCCGGCTTAACATCTCGTCATTTTCATACTCCATAATATCCAGCACATCGCCCACCGAGACCATCTCTTTCTTAACCAGCCACGGCGTCAAATGCGCCGCCTTCACTACCCTCTCCGGATCCTCCCTTCTCGCCCCCACCTCGATCACATCTCCGTCCACAAAATTTGCCCGCACATCCCGCGTAAAGAGCAAATCTTGCCACGCCGATATCAAACTCGTTCGGAATCTGTCCGCCGCCTGCGATTCCTCTTCCGCCTCCGACCAGCTCTCGAACGGTAAAAACAACGCTATTCGCTCATATTCTGGATCATCCAACAACTTACTCACCGCCTCAAAATATTCCGCCCGCTTTTCTTTCAGTTCCGTTTCGCTTAGTCCCGCCTGCTCCATCGCCAAATAGCCTTCTATCTTCTCCGCAATTTCCGCCCGTCTCTCGATCTGTGACGCTAACTCCCCTATCTCGTCCGTCCAGATTTCTGCCGCTGCCTTCGCCGAACGCAAAACCTCCGAAAGCGGCATCGCGACTCCTGCCGCAACTTCCGCCTCCTTTTCCACATTCCCCCATCTCAACTTTTCCATTTTCCCTATTATAGCATATCCTCTTTCAGCATCCTCTTTCAGCACTGGCAACTACCAAAAGGAGCGGGCAATTGGGTTGTAACGAATCCAGAAACCGGCGCGACGCGCCTTGATCCATTACCGGTTAAAAATAGCCTCTATGGCTTGTTGTATGACTACTATGGCTGGACGGTTGATCAAAACAGCTATCATGCTCCCAGTAGCTGGACGTATGAAGGCCATGAATATGATACTGTTCTGAATCCTTTTTACCTTAATTCCAGCGGCTCTGTTTATGGATCTGATAGCATCCTAGACGCTTTAATATTACCTGCAACCAAAGGTTTCTATTGGACTGGAAATCGTCAACGTAATGGTATCGATCTTGGCGCTTATATGTATGGAGAAGGGGAAACTTCCGCGGGAACAGGTATATTTGTGACGCAATTCTCTCATTATAATTCCAAGCGTGCTTTCTCCCTTCGCTGCCTCACTCAGTAGTAGTATCCTCTAGTAGGTAGATATATATGATAGATATTCTGCCTTTGTTGTATATAGAATCCCTTAGTCTCCTTTTAGCATCGTTTCCCGGCTGGCGCGGGTCCGGAGCACGGGAGCGAAAGCGATTCGCTCCGGAGAGCGCCACCGGATGATAAAAGGAGACTAAGGGATTCACTAAACGACAAAGACAGGGCGTCCGAGTGAGTTCATAAAACTTTAATCAAATAAAACCTTTCCCTATTTCCCCCAACCTTCCCCACCGTCTCATTATCTCTCTTCTTCACGACCAAAAACCCGTTCTGCACCAGCCAATTCTCAAACCTCCGCATAATTTCCCGTCGCATCTTCTCGTTCTTGACCGCCCCTTTCACCAACTGGTCCGGATACGCCTCAAACTGCGGTTTCAGCATCACGAGATAATCTGCTTTTCTTGACACAATTCTCTTCGCATGTTCCAAAATCTTCGTCAAACTCACGAATGACACATCCGCCAAAACTACTTCAACTTGTAAGGGCTTTACAAGTTCAGACGCGATTCTCCCCTGTTTTGTAACTATTTTCCCCGCTTTATTAGCGCCAATCACCTCAAAAAAATCCGTCTTTTCATACAAATCCACCCTCGGATCGAAACGCAGCGGTGCTTTCATCTGCCTTGTCCCCTTCTCAACCGCCACCACTCGCGCGGCCCCCTGCCTTAGCGCGAATTCCGTAAATCCTCCCGTCGAAGACCCAATATCCAGCACCCTCTTCCCCCGAAAATCATAAGAAAACGCTTTCGCCGCCTCCGCCAATTTCAGCTCCGCCCTACCCACAATCATACCTATATTATATCATACGGGTCCCTCTCACTCCAAAATCCTACATACTACCGCCGTCATCAGCCCCTTCTCCTTCGGCTCGCTCTCCGCGATCATCAGCGTCAGCGCCACCAGTGCCCGATCGGAGATCTTCGTCTCTCCCTCCCCCGTCAAGCCATATTCATTCATCGTCAAAAAGACCATGAACAGCAGCGCCGCAATTCGCTTATTCCCATCGAAAAACGGGTGATCTTTAATAATAAAATACAGCAAATTCGCCGCCTTCTCCGCCACCGTCGGATACATTTCCTTCCCCTCAAAACTCTGATAAATCGTTCTAAGAATCCCCTCGAACTGGTCTCCCCTCAATTTTCCGAACATCTCTCCCGCCCCTATTTGTTCGCGCAACTGGTCGATCATCTCCACGCACTCCCCCGCTTCCAGCATCTTTCGCGCCTTCGTCTCGTCACGCAGCCGCACGAACCCCTCATCATACTCCTTGAGCGTCCGGAACGTCTCCGCATACTGCGTAATAATTTCCAACACTCCTTGCGCTTCGTCCCCGATCAGCTCTCTCTGCGTCATCAATCTCTTCACTACTCCGAGCGCCGCTCCCACCTCTTTCAATTTCTCTTGACTTAGTTCCGCCAGCCGCCGCTCGTTCACCGCCACCCCGTTCACGACATACTGCCTCAAAATCTTCGTCGCCCAAATCCGAAAATCCGTCGCCTTCCGCGAGTTCACCCGATACCCCACTGATATCACCGCATCCAGATTATAAACCTTCGTCACCCGCGACACCTCACGCCCACCTTCATTTTGAACTTGTAAGAATTCCTTACAAGTCGTCTCTTCTGCCAACTCCCCATCAACAAAAATTCTTTTCAAGTGCATCGTGATATTCTGCGGCGTCACACCAAATAACTCCGCCATCTGCGCCTGCGTCGCCCAAATCGTTTCTTCTCCTGGTCTGAAGTTAAATTGTACATTCTTCCCTCCCGTTTCATAGATAATAATATCTTTTTCCATCTTACCTCAAACCTTTAATTAACTACTTCTAGTATACCCTCCCCATCTGTTATTTACAACTCCAACTTGTAAAGCCTTTACAAGTTCAAACTCCAAAAAGCACAAAGGAGCCAGGCTTCACATCCTGCCCCTTTGCGCTAAAACTCTTCAGTTCCGCCCTCCGCCACGCGGACAAATCTGCTATTTCTGCCGTTCGCGATAGGCGTAAGTTTCCGTATCCACGCTTACTACATCCCCCGTCTTGATAAACGCCGGCACTCGGATCGTCACGCCCGTCTCGAGCGTCGCGTCCTTTTGCACCGAAGTCGCCGTATCGCCTTTGACTGCCGCTTCCGTATAGGTTACTTCTAACCAAATATTCTTCGGCAACGTCAAGTTAATCGGCGTCCCATTATAGAACTGGATTTCCATTTCGTCACCGTCACGCATGAAATCCTTCGCATCTCCGACCATATCCGCCGACAGTTCATACTGTTCAAAACTCTCCGGATCCATGAAGTAAAACTTTTCTTCGTCCTTATAGAGATACTGGACCTTTTTCGTCGTCACTTCTGCCGGCTCAATCTTTTCTTGTCCTTTAAAAGTCTTCGGCAAAAGCGCCCCCGTAACCAAATTCTTCACCTTCACGTTCACGATCGAGCCGCCTCGCCCCATCACCTTTTGCGAATATTCGATCACTTTATACGGCTGCCCATCCAGCGTGATCAGCACATTCTTTTTCAAATCGGTTGGACCATACATCCTTCAACCCTCCTTAAACTTTTCTCAATCCCCTACTTGTAAAACTACCTGATAACTTGTTAGTGGAGATGAATTGCGAGGCAAGCTCGAAGCACGCAAGGGAGTTGGACTTGAGTCCTACTCCCGCGTACTAGAGAGCTCAACGACGCAATTCGCTCCAATAACAAGTTATTTCTCGGCCACGAATGGCAAAAGCGCCAAATGCCTCGCCCTCTTAATCGCCACCGCGAGCTGGCGCTGCTGCTTCGCCGTCAAGCCCGTTTTAGAAATCGGCTCGATTCGCCCATAAACGTCAATGTAACGCTGCAAAGTTTTTACGTCACGATAATCAAAATACAAATTTGGATTTACTTTAGCTTTCCTCATAATTTTATCTCCTCTTTTTCCTAAAATGGAATATCATCTAAGTTAATTGCGTCATCTTCCGGCATCTCGTCCGGCGTAAAGTCGTCTGTCTCCGCTGCTGCCGGAGCGCTCGCTTTTGTCGCTGCAGTACTTGCGCGCGAACCGCCCGTGCTACGTCCACCATCGCCGCCACCGACGAAGGAAAAATCATCCACAACTACTTCTGTCCGCGATCGTCGTTGACCCGAAGTTTTGTCTTCCCAGCTTCGCTGTTCGATTCTCCCCGACACGATCAAACCCGAACCTTTTTTCACGTATTGCGCGATCGTTTCACCGAGACGGCCCCAAACCACACAGTCAATAAACGACGTCTGTTCTTGCTGATTTCCATCGCTCCCCTTATACGTTCGATTAACCGCAATTGTAAAGTTACACGCCTGCGCGCCACTCGGTGTCGCCCGCATCTCCGGATCACGCGTTACGTTGCCAGCGACAATCGCTTTCGAGAACCCGCGCATTAGCGATTTTCCCCATCTTCGCTCGCCTCTTCGCCGTGCGGTTTCCGTGCTGCCTGTTTCGCCTCATACTTTAACTTTCGCTCATCGACTGCTACTAATAGATAGCGCAAAATCTCGTCGGTGATATTTAACACGCTCTCAATCTTCTTCGGCGCGTCGACTGGCAAAGTCAGCTCAAAATAATAATACACCGCGAAATCCTGCCCCTTGACCGCATAAGCCAAGCGCTTCTTTCCGTCATTCACTTCTTTCGTGATCTGACCGCCATTTTTCTCGATCAATTCTTTGACTTTTGCGACCGCTGGCCCGAGATTCATCTCCAAATCCGGATGAAACAACAGCGTAAGTTCGTAATTTCTCATTACAACTCCTTTGGTTAAAGCAAGCGCGGCTCTACATTTACACCCGCTCGCTGAGTTAATATTCCCTATCAATATACCACACCCACCCCTATTCTTCAAGGCTATTCTTCATTATTATGCGTGCTACAATACAATTAATCCCAAAATCGTACCTTAAGACCTTTCAAGGAGGTGCTTTCATGTTTAATTCTCCTCTCCCTTCGCCCTTGAATACGCCAGACTTCGTCTCCGCCATCTTTACTAGCTGCTCGATTCGTCCCTACTACGCCCACGAAGGCATTTTTCTTGAGTCTCATCCGACCCCCTCTTATCAACCCGCTTTTCTCCGCTTACAAATTCCTCGCCACCTCTGGGACCACCCGATCCTTCAGCCCGACACTGGCGCCTTTCAACGTCTCTATTGGCGCGATTCTCCTAATCTTTTCTCTTTTACTGACCATCGTCCTTCCGACTATGCCCCGCTCGCCTTCAGTCTTCCCTTCCGCACCGTCAGCGGTCAGCTCCTTGCGACCGATCCGTTACCACTCCTCCGAGTTTGTCCGCAGGACGCTGCCTCTCATCTCCTCCTCCGTGCTACCTGGCGCTTCTCCGATCCTTCCCAAACTTCCTATTCCGACCACCTCGACTCCATCGACGCCTGGGCCAAACGCATCACCTCCCTCCCGCTCTACCAGTCCACCCCCGACCCTCCCGACTTCTTCTATTGGCATTGCTGCCATCTTGACGACCCCTACGGCGTTGACTATTGGCTCGTCCCTAAACCTTCTAACGCCTAAAACCTCCCTGGCCCATATTCCAGCACGCTCTACGCATATTCTGGAGCCATATTTCTCCAACCATCGCACCTTTCCCCAAAGCCCCGACCATCGTCGGGGCTTTCGCCATCCCCATTACCACATATCGCCATCTTACTCTTGACGCGAGCAATATATTACATTCTTACCATATATTATATACTTATTTTCCCGCCTTAGGACGAACGTCTCTTCCTGTTGAAGCATCCCGAACGGCATTTTCGGCCGTTGTTGCAATTCTTCTTGGTTGACGCAAACCGTTTCTTCCTCCGCGTCCCGAATCATCACCAGTGCCTCGCCGATCCGCTCATGAAAATCCCAAGCAAACGCCGCCCTGATAACGATTACCGCCACCGCCGCCGTGATCATCACTCCCGCCGTCAAATTTGAACCTATCCTCCCCACTCCTTGCCACCACGTCATGAGTAAAATTATCACTACCACCATCAACGCCAAATACGCCGGCAAACACAACCTCACTGGCATAATGATTTGCGAACCTGCCAACACTGAAAAAATGCTAAACACCGTCAGCACCGCTAATAGCCTCTTCGTTCCCTCATTTTTCGGCCAAATTTCCAGTTTCCGCCCTAGCCGTCTCGCCCTTACCAAAGCCCCCACCAATCCACTCAACAGCACCACTAGAATCGGCGCCCACGTTCGCCCGAAATTCGCTACCAAGTGTTTCAGGATCCGTACCATCGATCCCCCGAAATTCTGGAAAATATCGCCAAATCTGACATAATCATAGACCGTCACATACATCGGATCGCTTGCATAATTCGACAAACCCGGTCCAAATACATAACCAATCACCATGCTTGTCAACATTCCCCCGATCATCCAAATTTCCCACGCTTCCGGCCGCACCCCCGTCAATTTGTCACCACGCTTCTTCGTCTTCCAACTTTGCCATACCTTCACGACCAAATATGTCGCAAGAAACGCCAATGGCGGAAAATTCGCCGACATCCCGAACACTAGCCCCATCGGCAGCGCCACCCACCACATCCGATACAACCTCGGTATCTTTCCTCCCGACAGCTTCCTTATAAACGGCAAGCTAAACCCAAGTAGCGCCAGCGCGATGATCAAATAATTGTGTATCATCGAAAACCCTCGATAGAAAGTATATCCGTACGGCGTCAACACCAGCATCAAGAAACACCCCATGAATACCAACGCATCTTTCAGATTCCGTCGCGGTCTGCGTCCGAGTATCACGCTCGTCAGCAATATCAGCACTCCAGCCACCGCTATCACGTCTATCAGCCTGAATATCGTGTCTATCCCGAAACTATATTGATAATCAAAGAAATTGATCACCGCCCAAGCGTACATATCGGCAATTCGCGCGTTATACCAAAATCCCGCTACAAAATCCTTCCACACATCCGGCGTCGTTCCCGCCCCTTGCGCGATATCTTCCTCCGTTGCTGTGATCAAAAAATAGCAAATCGCAAAGAACACTATCGGCAACAAATACAGCAACCAAATTACTATCTTCTGCGTAAGTTTCTTCGGCTCTGACGTCTTTATCGCCCCGTCTCTCCCCACTTCTAGCCCTCTCCCCCGTTCGCTAATTGATCGAATTCTTCCATCGAATGAATCATTACATCGCGCGGTTTATGTCCGTTCGCTGGTCCGATCACCCCAATCTCTTCTAGCCAAATCGCCAAACCCGATACGAAACCATGCCCTTTCCCGAGCCAAGTCTGTAACGACGCCGTTGAGAACTTCCCTTGCTTCAATGTAATCTCAATCGCCTTGCGTACAACCGGATCATTCGGATCATACCGCCGTCCAAGATCCCCGATCGCTCCGCCGTCCGCCGGACCCATCCCCTTGATCTGCACCGGTTGTGCCACTACGTCCGCATTATATTCTGGCCCACGCTGTTTGCGCAAGAAATCCGTCAATCTCGCTACATCCTCGTCGCTCGCCCATGCACCCTGAATTCTTCTCGGCTTCCCCATCATCTCCGTCGTCAGCATTAGCATATCACCTTTCCCAAGCAATTTTTCCGCCCCCGTCATGTCTAACATCACTCGCGAATCAATCTGGCTCCCCACCGCGAAGGCAATCCTCCCCGGAATGTTCGCCTTGATTAGACCCGTAATCACCTTTACCTCTGGCCTCTGCGTCGCGAGTACAAGATGAATTCCTGCCGCACGCCCCTTTTGCGCGATTCGTACGATCGGCATTTCGAGATCTTTTCCCGCCATCATCATCAAGTCCGCCATCTCGTCAATCAAAACCACGATATAAGGCATTCTCTCGCTCTTATGCTCCGTCTCCTCGACTTCTTCGCCCTCTTTCTTCCGCTTCTCCGCTTCGGCTGCCGCTTTTTGCGCCATCTTAGTATTATAATCGACGATATTTTTGACTTTTTCTTCCGCCATAATCGTATAACGCTTTTCCATCTCATTCACCGCCCATTTCAGTGCCGACAAAGCCTTTTCGACCGACGTAATAATTGGCGTGAGTAAATGCGGAATATCTTCATATTGCGCCATTTCTACTTGCTTAGGGTCTACGATAATCAATTTTAGATCGCTCGGAGCGTTCCGATACAAAAGTGAAGAGATCAACGTATTCGTCATTACCGATTTACCCGAGCCTGTCGTACCTGCAATTAATAGATGTGGCATTTTCGCGAGATTCGCCACCACCGCATGACCAGAAATGTCCTTACCTACTGCGAAGGTCAGTGGATCTTCCGCTTTCTTCCATTCCTGACTCTCGATCACCCCGCGTAGTCGCACGTCCGCCGATTTTACGTTCGGTAATTCCACCCCGACTAGTCTCGTGCCCGGAATCGGCGCCTCGATCCTAATCTTGTCTACCGCAAGGTTCAGCGCCAGCTCTTTATCGCGCGCCAAGATTTTCGATAAGTTCACCCCCGACGGTGGCCGCATCGTATATTGTGTCACTCTTGGCCCCTTATTCGCATCGCCCATTTCGACGTCTATCCCAAACTCCGCCAACGTCGATTTGATCATCGCCGCATTCTGTCGCACATCCCCCGCATCCGCCGGAGACTGTTTCTTCTCTAAGAGATCAATCGGCGGCATTTTCCAGTCTAGATCCCGCATCGCGACCAACGCTCGATCCGGATCTGGTGCCGCCTTTTCGGCCTTCTCAATCTTTTCCGCCGCTGTTTCTTCAATCTTCTCTTTCTTTTTCTTACCAAACTTCCCAAACATCGACAGAGTTGGTTTCGGTTTCAGTTTTGGCTCTTCCTCCGCTTCACTCGAATTCACCTTGAGACTTTCGAGATCCTCGTCTCCTGCCTCAGTCCCCTTCACCAGCGTCTTCTTCGTCGGCTTATCGATTTTCTTCGTGACTTTCTCTGTCTTCTCATCGGTCTTCTCTGTCGTCCTAAAGAGCCCCACTATCCATTGGAACACCGCTACCGGACTCACCTGGAGAATAAACGCCGCCGTCATGAAAATCAAAATCACATATATAATAATAGCGACACTCGAATCTAGAATCTGCGTCATAAACCCATTCAGCCATTCTCCGACCACGCCCCCATTCGGATTCGCCTGCCCGACCGTCGACAGCCCAAAAGCCCCCGCCCCCCAAAATACCATCAAAATCGACGCAATCCATACCACCGGCGGCAAGCGATTATTGTCACTTCGGAAAATTTTCACCGCCAGCCACGCGAGTAGCGCCGGCAAGAGATACTTCGCCCGCCCAATCGCCTGCGTCAAGAATCCATCTGTCGTGTTCAGTAACTCACCACCATCCCCTAGCCACGTAAAAATCAAGATCACCGCAAGAAACAGCATCAAAATCGCAATAATCTGCCGCCAAAATCCCCCTGGTAGCTCATGCTCCGGGATCCGCTTCGCAGTTCCCTTCTTTCCTCTCGCCGAGCGCGCCGACTTCTTCGTCGACCTCCCCCCGCCCGCACTTTTTCCTGACCTCGCTTTTGCCATATATTTCATTATAACACATTCCTAAACACCACCGACACAAAAAGTGGCCTCGCCCTCATTCCCCTATCCAGCTCAGCCACCATCTTCTTGTTATCTTATCTCACTACGCATCTTACGTTAAAACCGTTCGACCGGTATTGACCTGTCGCGACAGCACGTACTTGCGTTGCTCCCACCGTAGAACGGAATGAGTTCAATAAGTTTGATGCCTCCATCGCGCCCGAACCAGCAGTCCCAATCCACCATTGCCCCACTTCCCCAGCAAACGAAAGGCTATTTCGTTCAGAACCACTATTAAAGAAGTAAACACGCCCATTTCTCCCAAAATAAAATGGACTAAGCGCCATATCGTAAGACTCAGTGTTATTTTGCCAACTGACTGGACCAGTACCATTATAGCCATCCGCTACAGACCAACCATAGCTCGCCCATAAACCACCAAAGTTCTTATGTGTTCCAGTCGCATCAGCAACATCAATGTCCGGCAACCGCCATCCCGCTGGACAAACTGATCCTACCGAATCTACGCTAATTAACTTTCCACCTGTCCCCGCTGTCGCCGCATTAAATGTATACCAATTGCCAGTTAGATAGTGTGCATCAAATACATAATCTCCCGCCTTAAGCTGATGCTCAGCCCCTTCGGCGCTTCGCACGGTCGTGTTAATATACGGATTATTATCATCGACAATCCCGACCACATTACTTTCCGGATAATTTACATTCTGCGTCCCCGCTACGGTCGTTAAATTCGCCGTCCTAATTTTTCCTGCTCTCTTGTCCGCCGCAAAATCCACTCCTGGATAAGCATAGAACTTCACATCCGCCCCGTGAAAACTCGCATCCTCAGATATGTTCAAGAACTGCATTACTCCATTATTGCTAATCTCCACATCCTCCGTATAATCCGTCGTGTCATTTTGTGGTTTGTTTGCATTTGCAGTTGCCGCCGAAACCGAAGCTTTTATCACTCCGCCATCTTCCGTAAAGTCTAATCCGTTCCAAGAACAGCCCACTATGCCGAAGCGTTGATCCCCACAGCCCATAGCCGCAGATGGCGTACCGTTGACATAATACCCCTGATCGAGCGAAAGCGTTGCTGTCTCGTCAATCTCCGCAAGCGCCGGCAAACGCTTCGCCGTCGCTATTGGCTGATAGTAAGTGCCGTCCGTTCCTTCTAAATCTAATTTGCTACCTGTTGCTTTACTCGTATCCCAGACATACCCGCTTGGCAAATCCGACTCTAGTGACAACGTCTCATCCAGCCCTCCCTCCGGAATATCAAAATCTAGATTCTGCGTCATCCAGCAATTCCCATCTCTCATTTTCGCCACCCAATAATACTTCTCATCGCGCAGATCCATCAATCGTTTAGAAACACCTTCGACCGTCCCAGCACAAATACTGCTATCCACTTCTTGCAATGTCATTGCGTCTTCTAATGAAGCGATCAGGCGTGGCGTCGCTACCGCCGACACATTCACCGTTCTCCGATACGTATCCGCCGGGATGGAAGTATCCACTTTTGCCCCGAAAGAGATTGTATAATCATCATTCGCACTGTATTGTTCCGCCGCACCCAACGTCTTCACATCGCTCACAACTCCAGTATTACCTTCTGGAACTGCCTTATACATCGTTTCCCCTCCAAACTCCGCATCTTTCCCCGGTGCTGCCGCGTATCCCCAAGTATTCTTTTCCATCTCGGTCGGAGCCATACTGACTCCAGATTGTATACTATTAATTCCAGCTACATTTGTCATTATGCCCTCGAGTGCTCCGCCCCCACCGACTAAAACTTGATATTCCGTCGCTCCCGAAACTCGCACATTTACATTTAATGATCCCGCCTGGAATCTTCCGTCTTTTGTTGGCTGAACCACAGTATTCAACTGGTCTTGATCCAAAGTGATTGCAATTGACGAGGGCATATAGGCCGCCAAGACTGCTTCCGTCGCACTAGCTCGCTCAGTCACCACCGGACAAATAGCCATCATCCCGATCATCCCGACTCCCGCTAGCGCGCCGAGCGGCACCGCTCGACCTATCCCCGAGGACAGCCGAAGCGGCTTACCTTTCCTCGCCCATCGACCATCTACCGATCCTAATTTCCGTTGATATTCCCTTCTTCGCATCGCTGCCCTCCTTATATGTGTTTGGCTCGCGGTGCCGAGAAATACGTTTCTGTTTTTATAAAAAGCAATAGAAGTACTAAACGCACGATAAAAAAACGACACCGCAAGGGTGTTCAATCCATTCATACGGTCGGGTACATTAGCGCTTACGCGATATTGCCGCCATACGACTTACGGTGCCGTTCTCAAACGACTATATCGCATATTTTGCGCAAAAACGTACCCATACTTCCAAAAACAACCGTATGAGATTGAATAGATTGAACATCTTCATTATACCACAAGAATTATTTCTACAAGCAAAAATTCCAAAATTTAGAAAAGCCCCCTGCCAGATAACAGGGGGCTTTTGCTAAGGCCTTATTTCAGGCC
>CAYXZG010000009.1:0-25364 GCA_964469535.1 uncultured Candidatus Saccharibacteria bacterium | reverse complement strand
CGGATGATAAAAGGAGACTAAGGGATTCACTAAACGACAAAGACAGGGCGTCCGAATGGGTTCATAAAAGTATAAGGCAAAATAGAAATAGTCCAATCTCTATAACCGAAAAACCTTTTTCTCCATTTTAACAAAACGCACCTTAGAAAGATTAAATAACTTTCCTGGAGTATAGTTGTTAATCGCTTGGCGAAATCTTTCTATTTGTGGCGTAGTTGTTGAGATTCCATTCTTAGCTAGTCCTCGCCGTAACATTTCCTGCCCAACCGCAACATCTAGCTGGCGAAACCAATCTCTTTGCCACTCTTGGCCCGGTTCTGGCGCAAGGACATTTAATAAACCATCAATCTCTTTGCGTAGGAAACGCTGCTTTTGCCACAACTCATATATTTCATTCAAGTTAATATTATTCATCTGGTGACGTATTCTGTTTCGCAAATATTCATCGCACGAATTAGTCGGATCTTCTCGAAAAGAAACGCCGTGAATAGCTGCATATTGATAAATTTCCTTTTTACCCCAAGCTTCTTTTGCCCCAGTTAGCTCCGGTTCCAAGAAAGGCCTTCTAATGCCCTCGCGCATCAAACATGCCAACCCTCTCCAGCCTGTTCCGCGTAAAAAATTAATCGCAACCGTCTCTCCTAAATCATTGAGGTGATGCGCCGTAAAAATCTCCGCGCCCCCTGCCGCTACACTTGCTTCCTTCAGGAAACCGTAACGCGCTTTGCGCGCTGATTCTTCCGAAACGCCTTCGCCCAGCTCTGCTCGCCGCATTGTGAATTCTAGGCCATATTCGTGTGCCTTTTTTCTTGCAAACTCAGCATCATCTTTCGAGGTTGGACGCGTTCCGTGATCAAAATGCGCAATAATTATATCACCAGGCGCATATTTCTTAGAATTATATATCACGTCGAGCATAACCATTGAGTCAATCCCTCCCGAAACTGCCAAGATCTTCTTTGCCATATTCCCTTAATTATATCAAATTATGCTATAATTATCATCATGAACCCCGAGAAAATTCGCAATTTTTGTATCATCGCCCATATCGATCACGGCAAATCAACCATTGCTGACCGCATGATGGAACTAACCGGTACGGTTTCAAAGCGCGAAATGAAATCTCAACTGCTTGATTCGATGGAGCTTGAACGCGAAAAGGGGATTACGATCAAACTCGCCCCGGTCCAGATGGACTGGCATGGTTACCAACTTAACCTGATCGATACTCCCGGTCATGTCGATTTTTCTTATGAAGTCTCACGTTCGCTCCAAGCTGTCGAGACCGCCGTCCTCGTTGTCGATGCGACGCAGGGGATTCAAGCGCAAACGCTCGCCAATGTTTACCTTGCTCTCGAGCAGGATCTCTATATTATTCCGGTCATCAATAAAGTCGATCTTCCAGCTGCCGACGTTGAAAAAGTGTCTGCCCAAATCGTTAATCTTCTGGGCTGCAACCCCTCCGCAATCATTTCCGTTTCCGGAAAAACTGGATACAATGTTGAAAAAATTCTCGACCGTATTATCGAGCGCGCGCCTGCTCCACGCAAATTGACTCTACCCGGCTCAGATGCCTCTAGCTCGCAACATACGCGCGCTTTGATCTTCGATTCCTATTTTGACGACTATCGCGGAGTTGTCCTATATGTTCGTATTTTTGATGGTGAGATTCCCAAGAACTCCGAGATTCGGATGATGGCGGCCGCGGCTAATGGCCTTGCTCTTGAAGTCGGAGCTTTGACTCCAAAGATGTCCCCACGTCCGCGCTTGCGCGAAGGCGAAATTGGCTATATTGTTACGAACCTAAAAACTACGCGCGAAGCTAAAGTGGGCGATACGGTGACGCTCGCAAAGTTTCCTGCAGATTCGCCGTTGCCAGGTTATAAAAACGTCCTCCCCTTTGTCTATGCGGGCTTTTTCCCAGTCTCGAACGACCAGTATCAAGAGCTCAAGGATGCCGTTGAGAAACTTGCTCTTTCCGACTCCGCACTCCAGTTTGAGCCTGAGAATTCCCCGGTACTCGGTTTTGGCTTGCGCATCGGTTTTCTTGGACTGCTCCATATGGACATTATTCGCGAGCGCCTCGAACGTGAGTTTAATCTCGACCTAGTTGTCACGAATCCCTCCACGAATTACGAAGTCACTTTGAGTGACGGAACAAATCTAGATATCCGCTCTGCTGCCGATCTACCTGATCAATCCACCATCGCCGAGATTCGCGAGCCGTGGGTCAAAGGCGAGATTATCCTTCCGCAGACAATGATAGGCGGAGTACTTGGTCTTATTAACGAAAAACGTGGACACCAAACTAATCTCAGCTACATCGAAGACCGCGCAGTAATTGATTTTGAAGCACCGATGGCAAATTTGCTCACAGATTTCTATGACCAGCTCAAATCCATCACGTCCGGTTACGCTAGTTTTAACTATGAGCTCGCCGATTATCGCGCCGAGGATCTTGTTCGCCTAGATTTTCTAGTCGCAGGGAATCGCATTGACGCATTGAGCCTCATGTGTCATCGGTCGGAAGCGGACGCTCTAGGCCGCGAAATCACTAAGAAACTTAAAGAGGTGATCCCCCGCCAGAACTTCGAAGTCGCCCTGCAAGCTGCGATCGGCGCCAAAATTATCGCCCGCGAAACTATTGGCGCCTATCGCAAAGATGTTACCGTAAAAATCCACACCGGCGATCGTGACCGCAAAGCTAAACTCCTTGAGAAACAGAAAAAAGGCAAAGCCCGCATGAAGCGTTTTGGGAAAATTGACATTCCTTCTGAGGCCTTTACAGTCATGTTGAAACGTGAATAAAATATATCAGAATAACTATCAGATAATACGACAAAAACGTCTACTGATCAATTGTGCAACCTTAGTTTTGGAAAAACGTTGTAAAATTTACAACAATACTTTGTATTTTTTACGAAAATTTTGTAAAATACAAAAGTTGACCCAGCTGTAATCTTTCAGAAGCGTATAATCGTCAGCCGATTAGGCGCTTTTTTCTGGCGCAAAAAATCATCCAATTTTATTATCAATTTTTTAAACGCTTCGCTAGGTAAGGAGCAAGTCGCTGAGTTGATCGCAAATTTTGCTAAAACGATGTAGGCTAGCAGTTAAGCGTTGCGGCGTAATTCATTTTGCGCCGCGATCAAGACATGCTCGAACAACGCTGCTACGGTCAGTGGCCCTACCCCCCCGATCTTTGGCGTTATTGCCGCGAGGTCAGTTCTCTCGCGTACCTCATCGTCAACGTCACCAACGAGAATTCCATTCTCGCTCGTCGTCCCCCCGTCCACGACGACAGTCCCCGGCGCAATCATTGCACTCTTTAATAAATGCGGTGTTCCGGTCGCACATATAATCACATTATAATTCACCAGGTCCGCCAAATTGCTCCCTCGGTTAAAAACCGTTATGTCATATCCTGAATTGGTCCACATATAATCCAGCGGCGCTCCAATCAATTTTCCATGCCCGACTAGCGCAATTTTTGCATTCTTTAGATCGATATCGTAGCCCGCGAGCAACCAATTAATCGCCGTTGCCGTCGCCGAATCAAAAACCACTGCCTCGCCTTTTTTCACTCTGGCGAGGCTGCCAAGCCCATCGACGTCTTTTTGCGCTGCGATCTCCGTCGTTACTTCGTCCGTCAGCTCAGTTTGTTTTAACGGTAGCTGGACGATCACCCCGTGCACATTTTTATCCTGATTAGCTTCACCTACTGCCGTCGCCAGATCTTCTCGAAACCAGTCCTCGACTTCTACCCCGATATCGCTGCCATATTTTTGCTTTAGTGCAACGTATTTTTTTATCACTTGGCTATCATTATCGCGAACAATCGCCAACTTTGGCGTCACGTGCTGTGCCTTGAGCGATCGCACGAGATGCGCCTGATTGTTTTTTACATATCCCGCAATTTCCGAACCCTTGAGTAGTTTCATCTTTTCTCCTTGCGCGCGATTTCGACCGGCTCCTGTTCGAGAACTAACCCAAATTTCTCTGCCACCGCTCCGACAATCTCCACCCTTGCCGCCGCCAAATCAGTATAACTCTTTGCACTTTCATTTATCAATACTAACGCCGCTTTATCACTCACGCGCATGCCGCGCATAATTTTGCCTTTCAGTCCGCATGCCTCGATCAGCCATCCTGAGTTAATCTTTCCACTTCCGTCTTCATTCTTCCAGAGCGGAATCCCTTGCGCTTCGGCTGCTTCTGCGCCCGTTTTGTCAACATAAACGTTTTTAAAAAAGCTTCCTGCACTCGCAATTTTTTCCGGATCAGGCAACTTTGTTTGTCGAATCGCCGAAACCATTTTACGTATGTTCTTTGGTGAGAAATCCGTCTCTCCATGTTCATCGATATAACGCTGAAGGGAATTATAGAATGGCGGCTCTAAGTGCTGCTTCTTTAATCGCACGATCACTTCAATGATAAAATATCGTCCTGCATCGTCACCATAATTAAAACGCGTATGACGGTACCCCAGTCTCAACTCTTCCTTTGGCAATATCAAAAAAACATCTTCCTCCGGATCGTAAACTTTCACGCTCTGAACCACTTGCGCAATATCCTGACCGTACGCACCAATATTCTGTACTGGTGCCGCGCCAAGCGTCCCTGGGATCATACTCATCGCCTCGATCCCCGAGTATCCTAATTCGCACGCAAACTTAACAAAATCATCCCACGTCTCGCCGCCCATCCCCGACAGAACCAACTCGCACTCATCCTGTCGCACGATCTTTATGCCCTTGAGCGCATTCAAAATAATTACCCCGTCGAAACCTTCATCACGTCCGATCGTGTTCGCTCCTCCTCCCATAATCCAAACTGGCAGGTGTTTTTTCTGCGCGAACTGGTACGCTTCTCGTACCTCTTCTGGTGTTTTCACAGTTACGACAAACCTAGCCTCCCTGCCCAGGCGCATTGTCGTCAATTCTGCAATCGGCACATTTTCGCGAACAATCATCACTATATTATAACACACTCAGGTCGGCCGCAGTGATCGTAAAGTCGCGTATAATCCGTCGCACGGTTTCAAACAAGAATGGTTTATATTCTTCGATTGGCAATGGCTTGGATTCTAGAATACAAGAAAAGCACGTCGAGCTTGTCAACTCAATAATCATGAAAAGCAGGATTTGCGGCGATCGTAGTCGAATCCCCGTCCGCTTTGCCGACATAATCAGTGCCCGCATGATGTCAGATTTATCGTCGTCGATATATTGCTGCACTCGTTCATTGAACATACCAAACGACAAATTCTTCGCAATTAATTTTAAAATCACTGGGTTTTGTGTTAAATAATCAATAATAAAATTGATCACATAAACTAACCTATCCTCAAAAGTAGCACTTTCGATTTTGTCTGATGAGTCTAGTGCTGCTCGCAGCAATTCGTGTGATTTTTGCGTGATTAATTGTTCGCGCAGGTCGTCTTTATCATGAAAATATAAATAAAACGTTCCTTTGGCGATGTTTGCGCGTGCCGCAATTTCACTGACCGATACATCAATATCACCGTGTTCTACAAAAAGATCAAAAGCCGCTTCGAGCAATCGCTCTGCTTTATTCGACTTGTCAATTTTATCGATTTTTTGAGTCTTTACAATCCCTAACATATCCCCATTATAGTCTATTTCGCACAAAATTACTGAAAAATATTGACCAACGGTCATTTTTGGACTATAATCTAGCCTAGAAAAATGACCAATGGTCATTTTTATTTAAAAATAACGTTTTAGGAGCAATTATGCGACGTATAAGCGATTTTATTTGCCGACATCGTTGGGCGATTATCATCCTTACGGGTCTTTTATTGATACCGGCGGTGTTTGGCTATTTTGCGACAAAGGTGAACTACGACTTACTCGTCTATTTACCGTCTGACATCGAAACTTTGAAAGGTCAGGAAATTCTTACCGACGAGTTTGGTATGGGTGCCTTCTCGGTTGCCGTTGTTGACAATCTTCCTCAGCGCGAAGTCTTGCGTCTCGAAGAGAAAATTCGTACGGTGGATGGTGTCAATGAAGTCCTGAGCCTTGCCGATCTGACCGGTACGGCGATTCCGATCGACTTTCTCCCGACCGCTCTTCGTGATAAGGTTACACACGATGGTTCACAGCTCATGCTCATTACTTTTGCCAGTAGTACGAGCGACGACCGCACCCTTGCTGCGGTCGAAGAGATCCGTGCTCTTACCGAAGACAGCTGCAAACTTGGCGGCATGAGCGCGATGGTACTCGACACGAAAAACCTTTTCAATAGCGAAACGCTGCTTTACGTCTCAATTGCGGTTATCCTATCATTGATTGTACTCCTGCTATGTTTGGATTCTTTTCTCGTGCCTTTTCTGCTTCTTGGCAGTATTGGCGTAGCGTTAGCTTTTAACATGGGCACGAACGTTTTTCTCGGCGAAATTTCTTACATCACACAGGCGATTAGTGCCGTTTTGCAACTAGGCGTTACTATGGACTTTTCGATCTTCTTGTATCACCAGTACGAAGCCGCCAAAAAGAAGCAGCCTGACCATCTTCAGGCCATGTCCGAAGCAATCCTTAGTACTGCTTCTTCAGTACTCGGCAGCTCACTCACGACTTTTGCAGGCTTCCTTGCGCTATGCACTATGAGCCTTACGCTTGGTACTGATATCGGAATCGTCATGGCAAAAGGCGTTTTGGTCGGACTCGTCTGCGCGATCACGCTTTTCCCGTCCTTGCTTCTCGTTTGCGACAAACTGATTAGCAAAACACGTCACCGCGAACTCGTTCCGAAATTTACGCGCCTAACGGCTTGGATTATTAAATATCGTAAGTTTTGCCTTGCTGCTTTCCTAATTTTACTCATTCCCGCCTTTATTATTTATAACAAAGTTGCAGTTTACTATAAACTTGACTCGTCGATCCCGGCCGATTATGAATATACACAAGCTACGACAAAGCTTCGCGAAGATTTTGGCATGGAGTCGCAGATGATGGTCATTATGGACTCTGCCACGCCGAGTGCTAAACGCAATGCCGCTATTTCTGAATTAAGGGCATTGCCTAGCGTTAGCGCCGTCTTAAGCCCTGACCTACTGCAAGATTATGGGCTCTCCGTCGAAATGCTGAGCGACCAGACGCGCGATTTGTTCGAGACCGATAATCATACGGCGATGATTGTCCTTTCCGATTATAGTATTGCTTCTGACGAGCTCAATTCGCAAATCGCACAGATGAACTCTATTGTCAAAAAATATGATGATTCTGCAATCGTTGCTGGAGAAGGCCCACTTATGAAGGATCTTGTCGAAATCGCAGACCGTGATTTTGCAAATGTTAATATTGCGTCGATCGTCGTCATCTTTGTCATTATGGCGGTTGTATTGCGCTCACTTTCTTTGCCGGTTCTCCTGATGTCTGCAATCGAATTCGCAATTTTTCTCAACATCGGCATTGCTTTTCTTAGTGGTACAGAAATTCCGTTCATTGCTTCGATTGTAATCGGCACCATCCAACTCGGCGCAACCATCGACTATGCTATTCTTCTGACGACTAATTATCTTGAAAAGCGTAAATCCGGCCTCAGCCGCGAAAATGCCGCCCGTGCTGCCTTGTCTGGTTCGATCCAATCTATTTTCGTTAGTGCCATGTGTTTCTTCGCTGCAACGATCGGGGTTGGTCTCTTTTCGCAGATTGACATGATTGGCTCGCTCTGCACGTTGATCGCTCGCGGCGCTATTATTAGCATGGTTGTTGTTATTATGATAGTCCCGTCGTTGCTCGTTGCTTGTGATGGTCTCATTTGTAAAACCACGGCAGGATTTAAAAAAATTAAGGAGTAAAATTATGAAAAAGATTATCAGAAAAAGTATTTGTCTCGCGAGTGCTGGAATTTTAGCGTTCGCCCCACTCAGCGCCTCCGCTCTTTCGCAGGAAGAAACGGTTTATACAAAATTAAATTCCGACGGTGCTCCGCGTAGCACGTCCGTGATTCGCCACCTAGTCAATGATGTTGCAGCGCAATCAATCATCGACCGCACTAGTCTTGAGAACATTGAAAACCTCAATGGTTTTGAAGCTTATAGTTCCGATGGCGATAGCCTCACCTGGCAGGCGAATGGTGCCGACATCTATTATCAGGGAACTAGCAAAGCGAATCTTCCAGTCGAAGTTGCTATTTCGTATTTTCTAGATGGCAATGAAATGGCTCCTGAGGACATACTTGGAAAATCAGGCCACGCTGCAATTCACCTTAAATTTACAAATCTTTCACGCGTCGACGACCTCTATACGCCCTTTGTTGCCGCAGTTGCAACCACCCTTTCCGAAACTTCAAATCACAACGTTGTTGTTACAAACGGCAAAGTAACGAGCAATGGTCGCACGTTCGCCGTCGCTGCTGTTGCTGCGCCAGGTCTCTACGAAAGTCTCGGACTCGCCGAACTGAAATCGACCAGCGAAATCGTTTTAGCCTACGATACAGACGAGTTCTCGCTCAGTGATATTTATATCGTTATTACACCCAGGATCCTTGGCGAAGCTGACCTCAAAATTTTTAACGATATTGATGATCTATCCGTGAGTAGCAACCAACTTGCCGACAGCAGTCAAAAACTCGCCTCTGGAGCAAACCAGCTTCGAGACGGTATTGCGACGCTGCGAACAGCTGTTGTCAATGCAAAAACCCAATTAGCGTCACAATCCTCTCAAGCTTCGCTGGATGCTACGCTACTTGCGCAAATTAAAGACGTTGCCGTTACCGCCGCGCAAGAAAAAGTCGCTGCCGAAAGCGCGACCGTTAGGGCCTCGATTAAACAGCAGATTTCTAATAACGCCACCCTCCAAGACGCCCTAAAGCTCGAGGCTGAGAAACTTTGTCGGGCACAGGTCAGCGTAAACTGCACCGCTGAATCTACATCCCAGATTCTTGCGCAACTCGTCTCTGGTCTCGAAGAAGAACTTTTTCAATCCTCACTCGCTTTAGCGCAGGATGTCGCTGCGCAAACCGCCGCCGTCACTGCTGAAGGCGTTGCGACCCAACTTGTCACTTCACTTCAAAATGGTATGGGCGAAGCCTTGCTCGCTCCGCTCGACCAATTGCTCGTCGGCATTGATCGCCTCAACACCGGTGCAACAGAATTAAGCGAAGGCATGATGCAATTTGACCGTGATGGCATCCAGAAACTTAATTCAGCTGTTAATTCTAAAATTAAAGTTACGTCCGACAAGATCAAACAGCTCTCCAACCTATCTCGCTCTTATGATAACTTCGCTGGAATTAGCGACGACGTGGCCGGCACGACGAAATTCGTCCTCATGATCGAAGGTAAAAGTAACGCAAAGTAGCGCGCCATATACAACTACAAAATCCCTCCGTCAATCGGGGGGATTTTTTGTAAAACGTGTGAATGGTATGCCCGATAGGATTCGAACCTACGACACCCGGCTCCGGAAGCCGGTGCTCTATCCACTGAGCTACGGGCACAAACCTTATAAAATTATATCGCAAAATAGAAGGAATCGCAAAACTTTCTAGATTTCATCAATATTCTGCTCACTCCGCGCCTGAAAGTTTCGCCTAATAAACTCACGCGTTTGCTTCGGCAATTTGTATTTTGTGAATATTTTTTCATCCAACTCATCTATGTCAGCATTCCAGAAATCCGTTGAAAAATCCATCTTCGGCACATAACGATACTTGTCTTTTGCGGTGTTCTGTGAATTTTTCGCCAAGAAAAGACAAGCTCGGAAGAACTTTGTCATAAAATATTTCGCCGCATTCATCGCCTCCATTCGTGAGCCGAATGGACCAAACTCGATGAAAGTTTCCGTACATGCACTGCCAGGACTAGCTACGCAAATATTGGAATACGACCCGCCCAGCCCGACTGCTTTTGACATGTTGCCCCATGCCTTCGGCACGAAAACTTTATATTGATCAAGATTAGTCTTTCTGCGCGGCAAATCTTCCCTTCGCATGTATAAATATCCGCGATCGCCACCTTTCATGAGCCCAAAAAGCTTTATTCCATGACTTTTCGTCTCGTGCTCAGACAACCCTAGTTTATAGCGCGATGGCTGCCGCAATGGTCCAGAATCTAACCCATACGGTCTTCTCGAAGACGCAATTCCGTCCATCCCGCCTTTTTCTTGTGCAAGTGGATATAGAGGTTTCAATTCCTGCGGCTTTACGATTTCCTCGTCTTTTAGTGGCAAAACTATTTCACCGGAAGTTTTACCATATTCCAGCTTCTGGATTGAACCATTGTTATCGTATCTTTTATGTCGTAAAACAATATTTACCCCACCCGTCCGGACTTCTGGAAACAATATTTGTTCCGTAGTTTCGTAATAATTATCAATACTCACTATGTGCGAATCGCGTTTATATCTTGCATCATTTAGTGATTTAAGCCCGTTTGTATTGCTAACTTTTTGCCACCCGATCGGAAATATCATACACAGTAAGTCAGGGTCTAAGTCAACCGCTAAGCGGTAAAAATCCGCATAGATTTGTCTCCGTCCAGACTGATACGGGGGATTCCCAAGAATAATATCAAATTTCATGTCCTCTCCCCATATTGTAGCGATTTTTTCTTTGACGACAAGAGAGTTTATTGAGCTTTTTCCATTCGACGGATTGTAGATCACAAAGTTTCTTATCCACTTTCTGTCCACAGGGCATTCGTCTCCAAAGTTGAAAACTGTTTTTAATGTTGTTTCTAAAGCAACCTCGTCCGGTGCCCACGCAAAAATTTGTTTTTTAACAATATGTTGCAAACAGGTCTCGTCGCTTTGAAATTGTCGTCGCAGGTTTTTATAAAGCCGTCGTATAACATTAGCCGCGAATAGTCCGCTCTTTGATGATAAATCTAAGAACCTGCGCCTTGGATCCCGAAAAACTTCAGGATCTTGTTGCTCGATTGTGTCCAGCATCTTATCAACTACCTCTTGTGAAGCAAAGACGTGTCCGGTGTCTTGTAGCGGTATGTAGTCGGTGACTGAGGCTGGCCCGCAATTCTGATAATATCTTGCAGTTGCTTGCTTATGCGCTAGGAACTCTCTTATTGCAAGATCGCAATTCTCCTCTCGGAAATATCCTTCGCGGCGAATTAAGTTAAACTCGTCAACGGTAATTCCAGCAACTTCCTCAAAGTTTTTTGGCGTCGTGATTGTTTCCAAGTTTCCAAAGGCTGTATTATCTTTTCCATACAGATGCAATAGCATTGGAATTCTGCGCGTAAGACTACGCAACTTATCGCGATATGCTTCCGTGACGTGTTGCTGCTGTTTTGTACGTTTTGCTGGCCGCGTGACGCGCACTGCGCCAATATCGTCTGAGTTTAAAGCTGTGCTAGGTTCTTTTTCCGAACCGTGCTTTTTGTAAGCCTGAAGCTTGTTTAATATTTGCAACGTCTCATTTGATAATTGACTAATTTTCTCAAGATTAAATATCATGTTCGACGTCACAAACTTGCCATTGATAATTTCTCGTGCAATATACTTCTTTGGTAGTTCAATGCATTCCGTTGCATTCAGCGTTCGCAATACTCCATGCTCCCATTTCGCAACTGGCATCACTTTGACCAACTTTTTCGTAGCATTCAATTCGTCGTTTTCCGTCTCTAAACTGCGCGCGCAAAGATTTGTTGCGTATTCTTGTACCATCGTTAAAGCTCTTTCTGGTGCAAAGTCAAAAACAAAACAACGCTTTTTCATAAATCCATTGTTTCGAAACGGGCTTTGCGTCCGAAAGGCAGCCTGAATATATGGCGCGGCACTCGATTTGCTAAGGTCGTTGTTATTTTGCAGCATCATCACTCCGCCCCACTCCGGCACAGTGACGCCGGTCGTCAGTCTTCCGCACGACAGAGTAATGGTTCTACTTTTATTCGGATTGGCGCCAATTGCCTCGCGCACTCGTTTCAGCGCTCGTTGCGCTCGGCCGCTCGACTCATTGTCAGACCGACCCGCTACAATCACTATTTTATATGCGCCAAAAAACTTATGTGCGCTTAGCATTTTTCCTAGCGCCTTACACTCATCCACTCCTGATAGGACCCACAATGTGTGCCGTAAAGTATCTTGGATGTTTTTGTTACAAAAGGGGAAATTCGGTGTTGCCGCGAGTGAATCAATCCATGTTCCTACCAAATCTTCATGAATGAATCGCTCCGCTCTCGTTCGGAACATTTCTCCAAGTTGTGAGTTTGGCAAATCATATAGCCAAAAATTCATGTCCGGCAATTCTGTGTAGGGATTCGGTTGGCCACGCCATTTTTTCTTTGCTAGCTGTTCATCGAGATAAGTCCAGTTGTATATTTGTTCATTCCCGAACTCCTGGTTTGCTAGCGCACGAAACGGCGTTCCCGATAAGTGTAAGGTGAAGTTACGCCGAATTTTTCCTAAAATTTCCTGTGTTTTGGTAGTAGCGACGCCGTCATGGCTTTCGTCAACAATTACTAAATCCCAATTCCGTCTGATTTCAAAGATCCACTGATTTTGCTCTTTAAAATCTTTTGTATTTTTATTTCTCCCTTTCAAGTCCTGTAAGGAAATAAAATAATACAACGGCTGATTTAACAATTCATTTGATTTTAAAAGCTCGTTTCGCGAGAAAATTCTATGTCGTGACCACTCGCCGCCTTTTTGTGAAGCAAAAATTGTTTTCGAACCCGGTTGTATGAACCGAAAAAAATCGCTCGCCCAAGCATCCATCGCGGCTGGACGGTTCGTTAAGATTAATGTTCTCTGGGCATTGATTTTCTCGGCGAATTTATACGCTGTCAAAGTTTTTCCAAAACGCGGCTTTGCATTCCATAAAAATTTCCGTTCCTCTGGTTTTAATTTTTGTGCTTTTTTCCAGAACTCAAAAGCCTGCTCGATTGCCGCCTTTTGCTCATTCCTAAGCTTTATTGCTGTTTTTTGCTCCGTTGCGCCGCTGTTTGTCAGCAATTCTGCCAAAGTCGTATATACTTCCCTGAAATCATACTCGCCGCATATCTCCCATTCAGCGATCGGAGTCTTTGCCAAATCACCCAATAAATCTGCCTGGAGAACATTTGCCGTCAAAATCCGATCGGCTATTCCCAAGAATCTATCATTCTCGGGCAATTTCTCCCCGAAAAATTCTATAATCGTTGTGCGCATTCGCTCGCGTACTTTCTCTACGGCACGAGCCGAGGCGTCTATACCGTATAAATTCGTCAATATTACAAGTGTTCGCTGCGGATCAGGGCCAGACTTTAGGAGACGCCGTCGCAAAATTTCTACCAAAAAATTACCTGTGCCACAGCCAGGCTCAAAAATGCTTTTATGGATATCGGACAAATCCGGTTCACATAATTCACACATGCGCTGGACGACATGCGCTTTTGTCGAGATATCGTTACGGTTCAAGTGAGACATAATGCGTGAACCATTCTTTAAAACCTTCGACCGTTGTGTAGGCTGCCGCGTCCGCATCTTCGTCCGCCCTCAGAAAAGTGATTAGCTTACCTTTTCTAAAGATCAAAAAACTCGGATAAAATTTTACGTCGACCGCGAGACCGCTTTCTTTAAGTTTTGCAAAATCAATCTGATAAAACCGCACCCTTTGCGTTTCCGAGAATCCTTCTAAATGCGTACGTAGATCTTCCGCTGCTCGACATCCTGGCTGATCCACGAAGACCGCGAATGTTTTTCGCTCCAGTACTAGTCTTTCCAGCTCGGTATTGTCAATTTTTATTATCTCTGGATCACCATAGTACTCCGCATCCAGCGCAAATTGTGAGTGATCGTGAAAAAACAAAAACAACCCTAAACATATTGCTAGGACCGCTATCATTCCCACGACGTATAGAGCGCGTTTTTTCACGATTTTTTCTCATGAAGCGTCTTAAAGTCGATTTCGTGATACGGTACTTTCCAAAAATCATAAGTCGTATCGCCATAACTCGTGTTCTTCACCGGAACGCTGTGTTCGCCGTTATAGTACCAATACCCACCCACATTATAAATCCGACCTTCATCCCACCCAAGCGTAACAAGCAAATTTTTCGTCATACCCGCATACCCTCCACCGCCACACATTAGAAAAATATTCTTGTCTTTCGGGAATAAATATTCCAAAATCCCCATAGATTCTTCGTAGTTCGCAGTATACTTTCCTGTATTGCCCTGCGTCAATAATGTCCTGCCACTATAAGTCTCTCCAACCTCTTCTGGCAGCCCCAGCACATTCACGAGATAAGGATACGGCACGATCTCAAAACCTTCAATAAAACCAGACAAATACGAGTCTCCACCGATCGCCTCATAGTTTCCAGGATCTTTTAACATGCGCATATCACGATAAACCGAATCTTCTCGCCCTAGATAATTATCAATCGTCGATTCGTCGATGTTCTTGTCAATTCCAAACTGGCTGCCCCGAATCCCTTCCGCGAGCTCTGGCGCAGGCAAGGCGCTTAGCTCAGTACCCTTTCCTTGTGATAATGCGATCAGCAGACAAATCCCGATAATAAGGCCACCGAAAACTATCCCAAGAATAATTGCCATCGTCGGTTTCGTGTTTTGAGAAGCACTTTTTTCCATAACTTCATTATACAATAGATATGGTAGAATCACTCGAAATTTGGTAAAACCAGTTACGTTATTTTTGCTTCGTCTAGATAAAACTCCATAGCCATCAGATCTAGTTTGTGGTACAATCAAAAAGCAAACTCAGGTTTGTTGGGCGCCCGTAGCTCAACTGGATAGAGCGTTTGGCTTCGGACCAAAAGGTTGCGTGTTCAAATCATGTCGGGCGTACCACATAAGAAAAATCAGATTTACGACATTACCGAATCAGTAGTTAGCGCGGCGCCTTCCGCCTCCACGAGTCAAAATAACCAACGAGGTATTAGACCATGCTAGACATTAGGCAGACAACAATTGAAGACCTACCGACTATACAACAGCTCGGTTATGAACTGTTAGAATATGAACGACAGCACTAGGACGCTAGTCTAGACCCAAGTCGGCCGTTCAGTGAAGCAGGTAAGAAAAGCTACCGCGACGCAATCGAAAATCGCTATGTAATCTTAGCCTTCTTGAATATGGAACCAGTCGGCTATCTTATCGGAACGCTACATATCCCTTCTGCTAGCGAAGCTAGAGACTCCCAATATGCGCCTCAGCATGCACTTTATGTTGTAGAATTTACAACATAAACGGTTGATGTATTTTTAGCCGTGACCCCAATAAAACAAGCATTTTACTGGCTATGATCACATAAAACTCCCAAAAAACTATTGACTTTATAACGTTAGTATGCTATAATAGAAAGATGAAACGTACCCGTAGGTATCTGGCAAACGAGCAGCGTTTACAGAATGCCCTACATAGCATCATTGCGAGCCGAAATATTAACGTCCGAGTTCATCAAATTTGTGAAGCCGCCGACATCACTCGACCGACCTTTTATCATCATTGCGCTGACTCGAATGATGCTCTTCGTAAATATGAGCAACGTTTGGAAGAGGGGATCTATGCTCTCATCCCGGCCTCGGCAAGTCGTAGTGCCGTCATCAGTATTTTCGCCACCTTTATTGTCAATCACGACAGTTATTTTGCTGCCGCTCTTGACGGCTATGACCACTTTTTAATCACTGACGTTGTCAGCCACTATCGCTCGCAGCTTGTTGGCGAACATATTAGCGATAGTGCTTTCGCTGTCTACGTTGGTACTGTTCATGCAGTCATCTTCTGCTGGAATACCTACGATAATTTTAGCCGCGCCAAGCTCCCCTATTATACCGCCAAGCTAAAACGCATCCGCGCTTACGAAATTTAAGGCGAATGAAATTTTAGTTTCCACCTTCCACTTTTATGATAGTGGTGGTATAATCAAACAGAAATCCAGTTACGAATCACAGTATGGGTTGGTAGCTCAGCTGGTTAGAGCACCTGCCTCTTAAGCAGGGTGTCGAGGGTTCGAGCCCCTCCCAACTCACCAGAATAAAAAGAAGTCCATTTGGACTTATTTTTATTCTGAAGGCGCGAGAATCAACATGGGTTCGTCACGCAGGAGTGGCTATAGGACAAAAAGAAAATTTATTTTCTTTTTGGACGCTACGACTGCGGTCGAGGCTTTTCTTCAGAAAAGCCGGCCCCTCCCAACTCACCAGACTATAAAAATAATCCCTCTAGGGACTATTTTTTATGCAAGCGCGAGGTCAAAATCTCGCCCACGTCGATTCCGTTTGTGCTATAATAAACTCATTATTAGTGGGCAAATAGGGAATTATGGACGAACGAGAAATTCAGCGCAAACGTCGTGACAATGAAGAACAGGCTACGCGCAACCGCGCTCGAATTTTAGGTTTAGTTTATTTAGATACGCGAGAGTTCGAGAACACCATTCCGCTCGTTCCAGACGTTTTGAGCGTTGAGGAGATGCGCAAGAACTATATTATTCCGTTACGCGCCGGCAACGCTGAAGTTCCGTATAGTTTTATGGTGACGAGTCAGACTCCGAGTAGTCTCATGCCGCAGCTCCGCCGTCGCTTTACGGATGAAGGCGCGCATGTCATGTTCTATCTTGTTTCTAAGTCCGCTTACCAGACTTTTATTTTGCGCTATGACCCTCCGCAAGAAGTCCATTACGAAGACATTCGAATCGCAAAAGAGGGAGATTCAGAAACGATCGCAGAAGTTTCGCAAACCCTCAACTCCGTTTCTACTGACAAAGTTTTTGATTTCCTGCTCGATCAAGCCGACAAGCTTGGCGCCTCAGACATTCATATCGAGAACTTACGCCATGAAATCCGTATTCGTATGCGCGTTGACGGTATTCTTCATCCTGTTGCTAATATCGACAGGGATCGCTACCGCATTTTTATGGGCGAACTCTCTGCTCGTGCTAACATTTCAACTGCGTCGACGAAGCCTCAATCCGGTCATATGCAGCAAGACATCCATCGTGACGGTGTTTCTCATCTCCTTAATATCCGTGTCGAGATGGTCCCGACCATGTATGGCCAAGACGCCGTGCTCCGCCTTTTCAACTTCGACGAAAGTTTGCTTAATCTTGACTTGCTTGGTCTTTCTGATACTGAAATGGCAACCATTCGTGAAATTATCTCCCATCCGCGCGGTCTCGTCCTCATGGTCGGTCCGACGGGTTCTGGTAAATCGACTACACTGTATTCGATTCTCAATGCCCTCAATACTACCGACCGCAAAATCATCACCCTTGAGGATCCAATCGAGTACGGTCTTACTGGCATTTCCCAAATCCCGATCAGCACGAACGAGGGCGGCTCTTTTGCCGAAGGCCTGCGTTCAGTCCTGCGTCTTGACCCAGATGTAGTGATGGTTGGCGAGATTCGTGATTCCGACACCGCCCGCACCGCGATCCAGGCTTCGATCACCGGCCATCTCGTCCTTTCTTCGTTCCACGCTAACTCCACCGCTGCCGCTTTTTCGCGCATGATCGACCTGATTGGTACGAACCCAATTTTTGCCAGCTCGATCCGCATGCTTATCGCGCAGCGTCTTGTTCGCAAACTTGCTCCGAGCAAAGAAGCTTACAAGCCCGACTCTGGCACTGCCGACTATATTCGCAAAGTGATGGAAGGAGTCGAGGACGTCGGCCTTAGTGATATTACGCTTTATCATCCTGTTCCGACCGCCGAAGCGCCTTTTGGCTACCAAGGTCGCACTGTTTTAATGGAACAAATGGTGGTTTCCGAAGACATCCAAAAATATCTCCGCGGCGATCTTCAGGATATCAGTACTTCCGCTATCGAAAATAGTGCCCGGTCGCACGGCATGCTTACTCTTGAGCAAAAGGGAATTATGGCGGCCTTGCGCGGCGAAACGACGATCGAAGAAGTTTCCCGGGTCATCTAATCTTGCCTGCTATTGACAAAACGCTTATGGTATGCTACAATGGAGGTAATGGCTCGTAGAGCCCAGCTTTTCCATGCTATAATAACGGTATGGAAAGACTTCTTGATTATTTTATCCCTGATCACTACGATCTCGAAGAATGTATTTGGCGCGATGCCGAAAAGTTCAAAGGTCGCGTCGTCATTACTGGTCATATCCAGCCGGGCAAAGATTGTATTAAACTTCACGCTGTCGGTTTAGAAATCGACGATGTTGAATGGGCTCCAGTTGACGACGAAAATGACTATTACTATGTTCGCTATCAGAATTGCCAGTACAAGCATCATGCTGATTGCCTTGAGATTCCATTTGACGATACGATGTTGTCTACGCTCAAAGACTGTCAAGACCATAATTACGTCACCATAAAAGTGAACTTTCATGGCCAACTTAATCGCAACATGCAGGGTTGCTATCTTTCCACCTACAACTTTCAAGGAGAGGAACAGCGCCTCGTTGCCACTCAGTTCGAATCGCACTATGCGCGCGAAGCCTTTCCTTGTATTGATGAGCCTGCCGCCAAAGCTACCTTCGGTCTCACCCTAATCGTGCCAGACCGATGTGGCGCCGATGTTATCCTGGCTAACACGCTCGTTAAAAAACAGGATAATAATCGCTTTGAATTTCAGGACACGCCGAAAATGTCCACGTATCTCCTAGCTTGGGTCATCGGTCCGCTCAAGGAAGTTTCGACCTTTAGCAAAAGTGGTATCAAAGTTAGTTCGTACGCCGCGCTAAACCAGCCGACTAGCTCACTCGATTTTGCCAACGAGACCGCCGCCCGTGCCCTCGATTATTATGAATCTCAGTTTGGCATACCCTATCCGCTCGCCAAATTTGACCAAGTTGCTCTGCCGGACTTCGAGGCTGGCGCCATGGAAAACTGGGGGCTTGTTACTTTTCGCGAGTCAACTTTGCTCGCCGACAAAACCGCCACTCTCGAGACTAAACAATCTGTCGCTGTGACCGTTACTCACGAGTTGTCGCATCAGTGGTTTGGCAATCTCGTCACGATGGCGTGGTGGGACGATCTCTGGCTAAACGAATCTTTCGCTACCATGATGGAATACTATTGTACCGACGCTCTCTATCCAGAATTTCACATTTGGCAAGATTTCTTCACCGGCGACTGTCTTGCGGCTCTGCGACGCGATTCGCTTCCGGGCGTCCAATCCGTTCAGCAGGCGGTCCAAGATCCTGCCGAGATTGCTACGCTCTTTGATTCGGCTATTGTTTATGCGAAAGGGGCCCGTTTGATGTTGATGCTTAGCCGCCTATTGGGACAAGAAAACTTCCTGAAAGGCTTACGCGACTATTTCACTCAGCACCGCTACAAAAATACCGTTGCTGACGACCTTTGGCGCGCGCTCCAGCCTTACGCAGATTTTGACGTTCAGAAATTCATGCACGCCTGGATTTCTCAGCCTGGTTTTCCGGCGCTTCAGCGCAATGGCAATGCCGATGTCTCTAAGTCCGATGCTTGGCTACAGCAGCGCTTTCTGATTAATGGAACGACTGACGATACGAAGTGGCCCCTCCCTGAAGTGAAAGACGATATGTCTGGACACTATCTACTCGATCTCGGTGATCGCGAATTTCATGAAAAACTGGCGAAGTTTAATGATCTCGATACCGAACAAAAACTTCGCCTCCTAGTCGATCGTCTTTTTCTCGCAAAAGCGCAAATTGTCTCATCGGCCTCTTTGTTAGACCTCTTGCCAAAATTCGCTGATGAAGCCTCCGCCTCGATTTGGTCGATTCTCTCTGGCATCATTGGAGATCTCAAACTCTTTTGTCCGCCCGAATCCGACGCTATGCGAGATTATCAACGCTATCTCCTCCAAATCTTCCGCCCTCAGCTCTCTGATCTCAGCCTCGACTCGCTCTCCGACCTCAATGCTATCCAGGTGCGCGATGCTTTGCTGGATGTAGCCTATTATGCCAAAGACGATACTACTCTCCGTCGACTCTCTGGACTTTACGCCGACCATCTTGAGAGCATCGATCCCGAGCTGCGCAATATTATTTTGGTTGCCAAATACTATTATAGCGAAAATGAACTTTTTGACCCCCTTCTCCGGCGCTATCAGTCCGAAACCGATCCAGAAATCAAGTCCGACCTACTCTTCGTCCTAGCTAGTTTTTCAAAAATACCAGCACATCTTGATAGGCTACTCGCCTTACTTCATGAGCCCGAAATTGTTCGTCCGCAGGATCATATTTTCCTCTATGTCTATCTTCTACGCAATTATCGCACTCGCCTTCGTACTCTCGAATGGTTGACGCAGAATTGGGATTATATTGAGCAACTCACGGGCGACAAATCAGTCGAAGAATACGCTCGCTATGCTTCCGCTCTCATCCGTACTCCCGAAGAAGCCAAAATTTTCTACGATTTCTTTGACCAAAAGGCCGACCATCCGATCCTTCGTCGCACCTTGAAGATTGCCCACGTCGAGATCGATGCCCGGCTTAGCTTGATTCGTCGCCAGTCCGATCCTGTCCGCGCTCGGCTTGCTGAGTTGGTAAAGGAGAAATAGCCCATGAAACTCTATCTCGTCCGCCATGGTCAGACTGATTGGAATGTTAAGAAGTGTATCCAGGGGATTCATGACATTGAGCTCAATTCGACTGGCATCGCACAGGCCGAAGCTCTTCGTGATGAGATCAAACGACGTGGCATTAAATTTGACCATGTCTACGCCTCGCCGCTTCGGCGCGCTCAAAAAACTGCTGAAATCATTACTGATGGGCAATATCCGATCCTTAGTGATCGACGCCTGACTGAACGCAATTTTGGCGACATCGAGGGCAAGCTGATTAACCCTCTCGATGAGGGGATCGATATTTACGATCTCCGTAGTAATACTAATGCGTACAATATTGAACCAGTAAAGGAGGTCTTCGCTCGCACTAAATCTTTTCTCGACGATCTTTACGCGCGCCATAAAAATTCCGACACGATTTTGATCGTAGCTCACGGCGCCCTTCTCAGAGTAATGAACTTCAATATTGTCGGATATGATGACGATGTCAATATTCACGCCTTCCATTTTGACAATTGCCAGATGCGCGAGTATGATGTAGATATTGACAAAAACAATTAAGTGTGCTACAATGGAAAGAGGGGTAATTCTAGTCCCTAGAATTAGTATATCCTTGCGGATATACTAATATCCCCTTATTGATTCGCGCTAGCGCCCTAGCATAATAGAGGTGCTCGCGAGGTATCTTACAAGTTAGTTATTTTCCAATCCTTAGCCCCAGAATCCTAAACCCTCAACGCCTCCCAACCTATATATTTTTGTAGAAAGTGAGTGATAAATGTGGTAGTTTTTCGTCCGCGCCCCTACCAGACCGATTGTATTGCCGCGCTTGCTGAAGCAAGAAAAAACGGCATCAAGAAAGGTCTGGTTGTGATGGCGAGCGGTCTCGGCAAGACCGTGACCGCCGTTCTCGACCTTCAGCAATTTCTTCAAGAATATCCCAGCGCCCACATTCTCTGTCTCTGCCATCAGGAAAATATCCTGCTCCAGTCCAAATCTAAGTTCCAGAAGTTTTTTGGTGAAGAGTATAGTTATGGTATGTTCACCGGCAATTATAAGACCGCGCATCCCGTCAACTTCCTCTTTGCCACCTTCCAGACCATGCGCGACCACCGTGAGGAGTTCTCGCCCGACACGTTTGATTACATCGTCGTCGACGAGGCTCATCACACCGCAGCCGAGACCTATCAGCCCACAGCGGACTATTTTGAGCCGCTGTTCATGCTCGGTCTTACCGCTACGAAGGACCGTATGGACGGTCAAGACATCCTGGATACCTATGAGCAAATTATCTACCAGATGGACATTTATGATGGCTGGGCCGAAGGCTGGCTCGCTCGCGTCGACTACCGTATTATGCTCGACGACCTCAACCAAGAGGAGTTCGAGAAATATGTTGGCCCGTACGCGACCGACGAAAAGGTTTCTCTGGCCCAACTGAACAAAACCATCTTCGCGCCTCAGCATGACGAGGGAATTGTCGCTTCGATCCGCGAGCAAACTGCTGATCTGGACAACCCCAGCATCTTCATTTTCTGCTCCAGTATCGGTCATGCGAACGCTATGGCCCATGGGTTCGGCGGCGAGGCTGCCGTCATTCATTCCGGTCAGAGTATTGGCTTAAACGAAGCTATTCTGAGCAGTTTCCGTTCTAGCGACATCCGTATTATTATCTCAGTCAATATGTTGAACGAAGGCATCGACGTCCCTGAAGCCGATGTCGTGGTTTTCCTTCGCGCGACGGAATCCTCGACGATTTTCTTCCAGCAGCTTGGTCGCGGTCTGCGCATCAGCAGTGAAAAACGCACCGTGCGCGTGCTCGACTATGTTGCTAACATTGAGCGAATCGCCACGATTTTCGAGATGGAAGAAACCGTGAAACGGCGCATCTCCGCGAGCCCCACCTACTCCCCCTCTGCTAGCAAGCCCGACCCTCTCGTCGTCAATATCCCCGCCACCAAGTTCAAGGTCGAACGGGTGGATGTTGGGCGGCTTCTGGAAAAAATTAGACCTGCCTGCTATTCAGACGAACAACTTATAGTCCTTCTCCAGAAAGCGGCTAAAAATCTAGGTGGCACGATTAAGAGTAGCGAACTTTCTTTGTATAAAGGCATGCCAGACTTAGCAACGTATATCAAACACTTTGGTAGCTGGAATAAAGCGCTTCTGGCAGCTGAATTGCCTATTAATCAGCGGAGAAAGAGCTGGGATAAACAAAGCGTCATTGAGGCGTTACAACGAAAAAGTATGGAGCTCGGGCGCACTCCGAGTGCTAAGGATGTAGAAAACGATCCGACCATGCCGTCCCCGTCGTGCTACGCTAGGCTGTTTGGTACATGGAGTGCCGCCATTCATGCGGCAGGCCTTTCGGCGATTCGCACGTACGCATACAGTCGAACAGATCTGGTTGCGGCCTTGCAGCAGAAGACTAGCGAACTCGGTCGACCCCTCAGTCAAAGAGATATAGTAGAGGACAGTCGAATGCCTAGCGTCGGTGCCTATCTAAGAGTTTTTGGGAGCTGGGAAAATGCCTTGGCGGAAGTAGGCGCCCAGCCTCGACGCGTCAAAGGATACACTAAAGATCAGGCGATTCAGCTACTTAAGCAAAAGGCTGCGCAACTTGGGCGCAACCCGACCACAGCGGAAGTATGCGGTCAGCCAGGGTTTCCCCACTACGACACCTTTAAGCGTCATTTCGGTAGCTGGGAAGGTGCGCTGGCTGCGGCAGGATTAGATCTCGTGGGCATTGATTTGAGCGACGATAAGCTGATAGAGCTGTTGCAACGAAAGGCGGAGCAGCTTGGGCGTACTCCGAGACGCCGTGAGATCGACGATGACAGGACGATGCCATCTAGCAGCCTATACCGCAAGCACTTTGGCAGTTGGCAGGCCGCCGTAGAGCGGGCCGGGCTTCGAACAACTAGAGCGAAGCGAACCGACTTCTCCAGCCTAACTCAGGAAGCGGCAATAAAGCTGCTTCAGGACAAAGCGAATAAGATAGGCAGGACTCCTAGTAAAACGGATTTCGATCAAGACCCATCTCTGCCCAACGCGACCGTAATTGCCCGCCGCTTCGGTAGTTGGAACGAAGCTCTAATAGCAGCAAACCTCCAACCCAACCAATTCAAGAAAAATAACTAACCTCAGCAACCCACGCCGAATCAAGTAGGCGTGGGTTTTCCCGTCTGGCGGTGAGGAATTTTCTAGCCAAACAGAGCGAGTGAGTACAAAAGTATTGACATTTTGAATAGCGTGTGCTATAATGAAGGTATAGGATAGCGAATTTATCCGAGTACCTTTACGTTTGCTGATAAACATTTCTGTTATTATTGCGCAAATTGGTAGCTGCTTCTTAATGCAGATGAATATATAATACATAACGCCTCGCTTTAGTCGTAAGGAACTACTGATTTGCGCAATAACCCTGTTGCGCAAATATTTTAGCGCGAACAGCGCAGAAAGTAGGTATCCCTATGGAAAGAATTCATCTGAAGGACACACAGTATCTGCGAGACCCTGGCTCCTGGAGCTATCGAGCCTATATGGCCGGAGCTCGGGCCATGTTGAAGGCACTGGAGCTGCTTCCTGAGTCGGAGCGGGCCTTCGCCTACTCCGTCGGCAATGACCAGCACCTCCTTGGACTGTTAGTTCGCTCCGAGGAACTCCAGCAGGAGCGGCGTCGGCAAGATGCGCAGCGGGTGCTGTGCACCGCGTCGTATGACAAGTATGAGTTGGCTGCCTTCTTGCTGGACGCTCCGAAAGTGAACCCTGATGGCTGTCTTGCGCTGGAGGACGGCACGCCCCTCGAGGATTTCACCCATCGACCGCTGCTTGAGAATCCTGGGTGGCCGCGCTATACGATTCAGCATCACTCCGACAACGATTGGTTCATCGATCGTAAGGGGTATTGTCGGCTACCTCTGCCGGAGCGCGCAAACTACTCGTATGACCGCCAGTTTAAACTGGGTCAGGTGTGCTGCCTGAAGGTAAGCAGCAACGATACGGTCATGATGAAAGAACTCCTCAAGAGTTTGATCAGACTGGGCGATAAAGCCCTGAATGATCGCCTCCTCTTTGCCTCCACGCCCCTTGACCCCGGCGAGCCGGATCCCTACGGAACCTACGACCCCGATGCCCCACTGGTCGAGTATCGTGCCGTCATTACTGAAACGTCCTTGCGGCGACTCTCATGACGACCTCGCAACGATCATCTTGAGCGACCATCGTTTATCGGCTAAGACCCCGAGCTTTGTCCCGGGGTCTTTTCCTGTTTTTTATGTGTATTCACTACCTATTCACCACTTATCTGCCACTTATTCTCCGCGTATCAGAGCTAATATGGCAGTTACTTTCTAGTTATCATTAACGAACGTCAGTCAACGCCACCCCTTAAAATTGACAGATCCATGGATTTTAGCCATAAAAGGTATTGACATTCTAGACCACCTGTGCTACAATAAAAGCGTATCCGCATAATAATTCTGCGAAAAATCAATATTATGCCCGGATTGTATTCGAAAAATGAACTTAAGTTACATTTTTCGCCCGTCTCAGAGCCAATGTGAAAGATTTTTACAGGGGTAAAATAGATAAATTCAAAAATCCCCAAAAATCTTCAAAAAAAGTGTTGACTTTGCCGAAGGCGCGAGATATAATGAAAAACAGTTAAACAAGTTGCGAAGAGCAACCTCTGTATTAAGATAGAAACTATGCGAGGTAAATCTATCACTTATAGAATTACTTTGTGTCGAGATTTCGAATTAACAATTTGAGACAACGATGAAAATACAAGTTGGTGAGTGAAAAAGAAATTTATTTCTCTTTCCGAAACAACGTAGTATTTTCTGCAACGATGAAATTGTAAGACGGAATTAACATTCGATCGAACTTCGATTGTTAGTTAAGTCAATGCATAAAAAGG
>CAYXZG010000008.1:0-27245 GCA_964469535.1 uncultured Candidatus Saccharibacteria bacterium | reverse complement strand
TTGTCTTCAAACGTACCCTCCGGTTGAAACCGGAGGGTTTTAGAACTACAAAAAAGCGCCCCACAGGGCGCCCTTACCCCTCAAATTCAGTTAAAACTTTCGGTGCAAATAGAGTCGCGCAATCACACCCGCTCCAGCCACTAACGTTACCACAGCCGCCCCAATCAACAACACTGCTTCCATGTCTAGCGCACCAGCTTCAATCAAACCCGCAATGCCAGTATTTGGAGTTGTCGGCTTAGTTACTGGCTTCTCGTCTGGATTGGATGTACTTGTGTCCGGCAACGTTCCCGGCTCTTCATATTCCGCCAAGCCATCCGCCGCTTTCGGATCAATTGCCACCGCCGCTTTCGCCATCGCTTTGTAATTCCCCGACAAAGTCGCATACTTGCCAGCAAACGTTGCGTTGATCAAATCCACCGTCAACATAGTTCCTTCTGGATTGTCAATGCTCCCGGCCGTCATCCCTCTGACAAATCCCATCGCACTATATAATGCCGCAAACTTTCCATAATTTGGCAAAGTTTTCGCCGCATCCACCAAAGCTTGCGGAGTCGCATCATCAATATTTCCATCAGTCGTCGGATTAATTAACTTCTTCACTTCCGCCTGCAGCTGAACCAACGTCATACTAGTCGCTAGCTCTTCCATCGCGATGTCCTTATTCAGCTCTTCACTTATTTCGCTTCCAAGTGCCTTCTTCAACGCTGGATAGTAATCAAACGAATTCAAATCCGAAAGCTCAGTCTTTTGCGCTTCTGTCAAGCTACTAAACCCGACTGGATCTTTGCCCAAATCTTTCACCGGCTTCAAATAGTTTTCAGCCGTCTGAACTACCGAAACCAAACCCTCCGCATCGCGATACGCCTTAAAGCTATCGTTTTCAGTAATCCGCTTATTGAGCTCGACAATACTCTCCGCAACGCTATAACTTGCTTCTTCCTTCTTATCTGCGCCCGCCGTTCCAGTATCAGTCGTCTCCCCACCAGTCGTTTCGCTTCCCTCACTCGCGAATGTTGCTGTCGGCGCCGCTACTCCGAGCGCCAAAGCTAACGCTAAAACCGCCAAAATCGAAGCTTTACTATTCTTAATACTCTTCATTTTTCGCCTTTTCACTTTTTATTTTAATAACCTTAAGTTTATTTTAAGACACACCCCGCCCCATGTCAACACCTATTGTTTCTTTAAAACCATAATCTTTTTCAGAATTTCTCCCATCTTTTCTTCATCACCTTCGTCTTCCGCTTTCGCTAGCTCTACGTTCAACGCCTCGACTTCCTGTCTTGCCATTTCCGTTTTATATCGCGCCAACAGCTCCGATGCCTCCTTCTCTAGAGTTTCCTTCGTCCAACCTTGGTATCGTGTTTCAAACACCATCTCGAGTTCCGCCTTCCGCAGTTCATCTTCCGGCGCCTCAACTCCCTTCACATTCTCAACTCCCCCACACAACAAAATCGCTTGCAACCGATCCTTCACTCCTTGCAAAATATCCGATGACTGCTCGAGCTGTAATTTTTTCAATCTTTTTGCACCCGTCTGATCAATCTTCTTCGCCCGCAAGTCCTCCACACTACAATCCAACTTTCTCGCCACTAGTTGCTCGTAATGTTTCCGTTCCACCGCGTCGCCCACATATCGCAACAATTTCATCGCCACGTCCGAATATTCCCGTTTTCCCGTCCCCGTTCTAAGATCCAAATTTTCCTCGTATTTGTCCAGTAACCAATCCACCGCCGGTCGATAATTCGTCACTGCCTCTTGCCAAAGCTTCGGATCTTTTTGAATCAATTCGTCCGGATCCTTCGCCCCATGATAATCCGAAATCACGCTCAAATTGATCCCCAAATCCCCTGCCATCATAATTGCTCGCTCCGTCGCCTTCACTCCCGCCGCATCTCCGTCATACGCCAACCGCACATCCTCCGTCAGCCTTGATAAGCTCTTCAGGTGTAATTCCGTCATCGCCGTTCCGCTCGTCGCCACTGCCTCACGCACCCCAGCTTGATGCGAAGAAATCACATCCATATTCCCTTCCACAATTACCACGAACCCATTCTGTCTAATTGCTTCCTTCGCCTGCGCCAGCCCGAACACAAATCTCCCCTTGTTGAACAAAATCGTCTCCGGCGTATTCAAATATTTTGGTTCGCCTTGCTCTAAAATCCTCGCCGTGAACCCAATCACCCCATTTGCGTCGATAAAAGGCACCATCATCCTCCCCCGGAACAAATCCCCACCGAACCTGTTCAACAGCCCCGCCGACTCCATCTCCGCCTTCGTAAAACCTCGACTCTCTAAAAATTTCAAAAGCGCTCGTCCTTCTTGCGGCGCATACCCAATCCGAAAAATCTCAACTGTCCCCTTCGTCATCGCCCGCCGCTCAAACACATACTGCCACGCTTTTTTACTTTTCGTCAAACAAAACTGATAATATTTACACGCCAGCTCTAGCGCTTCTTCCGCCCGCTTCTTTTTCTCTGCTAGTTTTTTATCTCCACCCCCATATCGCGTCAATTCTACTCCCGCCTGCGCCGCCAATTTCTCCAACGCTTCCCGAAAAGAAATCCCCTCCACTTCCATCACAAAAGCAAAAATATCCCCTCCTTTGTTCGCCGAGAAATCATGCCAAATCCCCTTCTCCGGTGACACCATAAACGACGGCGTCTTATCTACTCCCCAGGGCGAACGCCCCTTCAACGTCCTCCCCGCCCTCTTCAGTTCGATATACTGCCCAACCACGTCCTCCACCGGCAGCCGCGCTCGAATTTCCTCTTTCGCGTCATCCATGCCCTCATTATACCACATCTGTTCCTTACGCCTAATTTTCCCATTTCTTCAAACAACCTATGCTATAATAATCCCATGGATAAACTCGAATACCTCCAACACATTTCCCAGTCAACTCGCCCCGCTACCGCTCAGAAAAAAACCTTTCCTACTTCGCTCATCATCAAAATTCTCATCGGTGCCCTCATCGCGCTCGTTCTCATCATCGGCCTCGGAACTCTCTTGCGTAATAGCTCCCAAAAAACTTCCGACCTCGAACGCCAAGTCTACTTCCGTACCACCAGCCTTAATTCTACTATCAATGATTATACTAAACTTCTCAAATCCTCCGACTTACGCGCTATCGGTTACTCCTTGTCCGGCGTCCTCACTAGCTCCGCTAGCCAGCTCTCCGCCTACATTACCGCTCACAGTAACGACAAAAAGCCCTCTCTCAATCCTAGCGAAAAAACTCTCGCCGCCGACGCCGACATTATCAACAACTTCAACACCACCCTCTACAATGCTCGCCTCAACGGCACCCTCGACCGCGCTTATCATACCCAAGTTCAACTCCAAGTTTCCCTTCTCCTCTCTCTCATCAGTGAACTTATAGCCCGTTCTAAGGACGACGAACTCACCAACATCCTCCAGCAATCCACCTCTAACCTTTCCGTCATTGACGACAGTTTTAAAAACTATTCCAATCCCAGTATCTAATTCGTCCCTCCATCCGTCCCGATCCTTAGTCTGTCCCAAGCACTGGCAACTACCAAGCGCGAAAGCTGAGGTTGCAACGAATCCAGAAACGGGAACTAGCACCTGGGTACCACAAGACGCAGATCACAGTTTTTACTCTTTGCTCAAAAGTTATGGCTGGCCAGGCGGGCACCATGATAAAAACAGCTGGTCCAACAACGGCGTAAATTACAACGGTCGTGAAAATCCTTTTTACCTCAACGTTCCTGGTGCCATACGCCGCAATGGCTTGAACACGGCCATTGTTGTCGAAGGCCTCATGTGGAGTAATACAGCATGGACAATAAATGGGGAACACGGCAGCTTTATCTATGGTGCGAGTATGAGCGGTTACGAATTAGCAATACGTTCTGTAGGTGGCTATAATCGCGCCGTTGGTTTCCCCCTTCGCTGCCTCACTCAGTAGTAGTATCCTCTAGTAGGTAGATATACTATGATAGATATTTTGCCTACTTATGGGTTAGAACTTCCACGAGGCAGCGAAGGAACCCCACACCACAAAGACTTCCATTGCCCCGAAGAATTAAACTCACAATGTTTGGAAATTGAGCCTTCTTTATTCTCTCTACATGGATGGACTAAAAGATTAATCAAGCTGATTAATCAGAATGAGACACCCATGAAGATGGGCTGTCGAATGGGTTCATCCGTGTAGAGAGAATAAAGAAGGCTTATGCTACAAAACAATTCATTTAATTCTTCGGGGTAAGGGAAACCATGCTATAATACCCCTATGGACACATCGCAATCCCCTAAAAAATCTTTTAAAAACAGTTCTTTTATCCAAGAATTCAAAGAATTTATCAACCGTGGCTCCGTCGTTGATCTCGCTGTCGGTGTCGCCGTCGGTGGCGCTTTCACCGCTATTGTTAATTCCCTCGTCAACGACATTATTATGCCGATCACTAGCCTCATTGCTGGCGGCCTTGACTTCTCTAGCCTCGCCATTGATATCCCAAACATCTTCGGCGCCGAATCCACCGCCCACATCGCTTACGGTAACTTCATCCAAAACGTTGTCAACTTTCTCATTATTGCTTTCGCGATTTTTGTAGTTGTCCGCACAATGAATCGTTTTAACCGCGCCAAAGATGCCGCCGATGCAAAAACTGAAGCCAAAGCCGAAGCAAAACATATCGCCGCCCAAGCCAAAGCCACCGCCGAAGCCACAGTCAAAGCTGAGCAAGCCCAAAACCAAGCAAATCCCCAAAAACCCGCTTAGACTATTCAGTTATTCGTCCAGCCGTTATTTTCTTTCGGCTGATCACCTTCCGGTCCGTCTGACACATCAAAACGATTACGAACCCAATAATATACATACTCTCAAAAATCAGAATCAGTGGCAAGAACCACTCTTCCTGCGTAAAATATCCCGTCACGCAGAATACCCCATAAACCACGAATCCCGTGCTTACGCCTCGCGCCAACGCTGACGCTTTTGGTGCGCCAGCTAACATCGTCGACACGAGCAACATCATCAAAAACATGGTTCTTGATGAAATTTCGTGCAAATAGCTCACCAAGCTTTTTGCCTCTGCCGTATCACAATACCCAACTGGACAAAGCGACAACCAAATCAGTCCAACCGCCATCAAAAACGCACAATAATAATATATCCTCGGCATCTTCCAATCCTCCCCTAGCTGCCACATATATCGACAAGTCATCGCCGTCGCCAAACAATTCCCCGCCGTAAACACTGCCGCACTCCAGAACTCCAACCCCACGTATCTACTAATTGAATACTCCAAGTGAAACCCATACCCGATCAACGTATTTATCACCACCGCCATTGTCGCCGTCAAGCAAAACGCCACCAATGCCACTATCAGCCCACCCCTTTTACGCTTCAATCGTTCCATTTTCTATTCCTGTATTTCTTTCGTCAAATTATAGCTCAGTCGCACCAGATCTTCTATTTCCGCTTCCTCAAACTGCCCACTTGGCACGATCTCGATTCCGCCCCTCCCGAAGTACCGACTCTCCATTACCGTCTCGTATTGTTCTCTCAGCAACCTGCTCAGCTTCTCGTCACACCGCACCTCGATAGTTTTTGGTCGTATCACAAGAAAAGCTTTTTCGTTCGGCGCTTCAAATATGCGGTCCTCCCCTTTTTCTCCGTGTTTTTTCTCCCTCCACTCCCCTAATCCATTAATTCGTCCAACCTCAACCATTCTCTTTCACCTTCCCTAGATACCATTTTAGCTCATCGATACTCCCCCGAATGTCGTCTAGAGCCCTATGATTCTCTGGTTTTAAAAACTTCTGCCCATACTTGCCCTCGAAAACCACCTTCCATGCGCTCACATCCAACATTCTATAATGTAGCCGCTCTGCTACTTTCGGCCATTCTCGATCAATAAATTTCCGATCTTGATGAATTGAATTTCCCGCCAAAATCACTTCCCGGCCAAACCATTTATTGATAAAGTCTAGTAACTCCTCCTCGACTCTCGCCGCACTTTCACCGTCCGCATTCTGCCGCATCAACCCTTCGCGTGACTCTGCATTCTTCTCCCAAAATTCCCCGACCATCCTCTCCTTCATCAAAGCCTCCGGTACCTTAACTACAGCTGTCATTTCCGCCACACTTCCGTCTTTCGCTACGACCGGCTCTAAATCCCAATCCGTCGCAATCGCCGCAATCTCCAGAATCCGATCTTTCTCCGGATTTAATCCCGTCATCTCTAGATCGACCCATAATAATTTCGCTTTCTTCATCGCCTACATCTCCTCCGGTATCTCAATTCCCAAAAGCCCCAACCCATGTTCCATCACCCTCAAATATGCCCGCACCACAGTCAATAGCTCCGCCTCTTTCTCACTTCCTGCTACCCTCACCTTCTCATAAAACCGCGAAAACTCTTGTGCTAACTCATATAAATAATTACACACTCGATACGGCGCCTTTCCGCTTACCGCTTCTTCGAGCACTGCACCATATTGAACAATTTTCTTACACAACTTCCGTTCCGTCTTATCCATTTTCTCATCCGCGCTAGCCCCTTCCGAACCTCCTCCCGCCGCCCGTTGTAGAATCTTCTTCGCTCGTACCGCCGAATACAATAAATACACACCCGAATTCCCCGTTGTTGACACTGATTCCTGCGGATCAAAGATTATATCTCCACCCATCTTATACTTCAAAAATGCATATTTAACCGCCGCAAGCACGATTTTCTCGTCCGCTTCATCGCCCCCTAGCATCTCCCTGATCATTTCCAAAACATCTACCGCCTTGAGAAAATTCCCCTTTCTCGACGACATTTTCACGTTCCCTGGCAACTTTACAAGTCCATGCGTTAAATGTCTCGTCCGCTCGACCAATTCTGGCGCATATTCTTTCACACTCGCCAACACTACTTTCATATATTCAGTCTGCTCATTCCCCGTAATCACCACCGATTCGTCAAAATGCCAATCATCCCACTTCGTAAAAATCAACCCTACGTCTTTCGCTTCATAAGTCGGCACACCTTCGCGATTAATGAATACTCGTGTATGCAGCCCCACTTTCTCTCCCCGGAACACAACTGCTCCGTCGCTCTCAGTATAGACCGTCCCGATATGCGCTCGCACTTCCTCCATCCCGCGATTCGCCACCGTCGACTCCGGATAAAACTTATCAAATTCCACCCCAATATGCGCATAAAAATCTTTAAAATAATCGTAACTCAGCTCTCGCCCTCTCCAGTATATCTCCGCCAGCTGCGTGATCTCTGCCGTCGATCGCCCGAAATTCTCCGCCACCACCTCGACCTCTAGTCGTTCGCGAGATTTTTCCTCGCCAAGTTCCGCTAACGCATAAATAATCTTATTTAACTCTGTAATTTCCTGCTTCGCCGTCTCATCCTCATCATACGCCCGCGTACCTCCTACATAGCATTTCGCAATCTCCCCAATTGTCAAAGCCGTCGTTTGTTCACTCCGCAGAATCGCGTACATCGTTTTCGCAACGTGTAGTCCCACATCTCCACCAAAGTTCGCTCGCACCACGTTTGCCCCCGCAAATTCCAACAGTCTCGAAATGCTATCCCCCACCACCGATGTATACAAATGTCCTACATGTAAAACTTTAAACGGATTCGGATCAGAAAACTCCGCCACCACTCTCTTCCCCACGTACTCGCCCAACCCGTCTATTCCGCCCTGTTCAATTTCCCTTACTCTTCCCAAAAAATACTCATCCTTCACCCGGAAATTCAAAAAACCTGGCGCTGCTACGGTGACTTCAGCATCAGAATCCACTAGTTTCCCTTGCAGTTCCTCCGCAATCACCATCGGACTCTTATGCGCGACCTTCGCCAATTGCATCGCCACATTCGTTGCGTAGTCCGCGCCCGTTTCCTCCGGCGCCAACGACAAAACAACCGTCAGCCGTTCGCCATACAATTCCTCAATCGCTTTCTCAATTCTCAGCTGCAAATCTTCCACTTCTATCTTTCCGTCCTAATTTCTACTGCGCCCACTCCCGACTCAATTTCTAATCTCGTCTTACCGTCGCCACGCACTTCCCCGTCCCCCAAACTCTGCCCGTTCAAACTTACCGACCCAATCCCTTTATCAACCGAAATCTTATAATCTTCTTCATTCCCCTCAAGTGACAGCTCTACCTTCCCCACGCCCGAATCGATCTTATTGTCTCCGCTTAGCTTCGCCCGAATCTCCGCTTTGCCAGCCCCGAGGCTCATCGACGCGTTGCTAATCTCACCGCTCTTTATTTCCATCAGTCCTGCCCCACCATCAATTTTCATTTTTTCCGTCGCTCTTACTTTCTCAATCGACGTCTTCCCCGCTCCAAGGTTCATCTCTAGCTCTTTCGCTTCGAGCTCCTCGATTTCCAGCACCCCCGCCCCCACTTCAATCTTCACATTTCCGAACTTCGCCCCCTTCCGGACATAAATCACAACTTCCCCCTTCCCGCCCCATCCGAAAATTCCATAGCTCTTTTCCACGACCGAGAGTGTGCCATTACTCACTCCCGTCATGACATATTCATTATTTGTCTCGACCCGCGCCTTCTCACCTTCATTCGCCACTTTAATCTTCAACGTCGTCGCCTTCACATTAATATCTAGATCCCGGATCCCCGCCGTTTCAAGCTCTCCGTCGACCACCCACGCTGCATTTTGGTTCCAACCAAAATCATCTCCGAAAACCACCGCCCCCGCAATCATCAGTCCACCAACTATTGCCGAAAAAATCGTTGCGATAATCAACACCGCCAACGCGATAGCAAAATATTTAATAATTCTCTGCGTCGTTCTCATCTAACGAATCTCCACTCCGCCAAACACACATGTTGCGTCGATATATAAAGTCTTCCCCGAATTGTTCATCTTTTTCGTCTCGCGATTATCGCTCACCTTCGCCTTACGCTTTACATTTTTTCGATCGTCTGACACTCCACCAAAAATCGCTGTCGACACTACCTCAACTTCCACATCTTCCGGTACATAAATCGTCACCCCGCCAAAAATCGCCGACGCCTGTACAACCACATCCCCCTTCATTTTCGCCCCACGCAAATCTAAATCAATCCCGCCAAACACCGAATCCAGTCTGCATCCGCTAAATTCTTTCCCGTTAAATTGCAAATCTTGCTCGCCAAAAGTTGCCCAATACTCCTCAAACTCTTTGCCATCTTCAGATCGTTCTTTCCGTAGCTCTCGAATCCTCTTAATCGCCGCACCTTTCGCCGTATTATGAAAAATCACCGCAAGCCCAATCAAGATTAACAATACCGGGAAGAACAATTTCCAAACCATCTCAAACTGTATCACTCCGAGACATCCCAAAAGTAAGCATATACCGATCAAAAGCCCAATCAAATTTCCAAACTTATGTTCATCAGTGAATAGGTTAATAAAACACGGCACAATAATGAATAACGTCCACCACCCCGGGAAAAATATGTCGATTTCCGTCACGCCCAAAGCGTTCAAACCAAAAATCACGCCCAGCGCGATCAACACTCCTCCCCAAAGCCAACTTCCCACTTTTTTCATGCTCGCTCCTCGTCTAATTTACCCTAATTCTACCACACTCCTCTCTTTATCACAACCGCATCTATCTCACTCTCACCTCACCGAAAAACCCTCCTCAATAATCTTCTTCGCCTCCACTGGATTATCTCTTAATGTTACTAAAAAGTTGTACACCCCAATCCCCGCCACATGTTCTAGCGGTATTCGTCGCCTCTCCTCATCTTTCAAGCGCTCTAGCTTTCCGCCCAAACTTTGAAATTCATACGCTTCCGCCTCAAGCAGCTGACCGCGATACATCTCCGCATCATCTGTACTCTTTACGTAATTCGTTATATTAAATATATAGAGCTTTGTTCGCTCATCCATCTCCGTTCGCTCATCTGTTATCGCTCGCTTAATCAACATATTTTGCCGTTCATGCCAGCATTCGTGCGCCAAAGTCTCCAAAAGTTCCGCTACCGACTCCGTTGCTCTTACCCTCATCACATCCGGACCCCATTGGCTTTCACGCCTGGATTCTCAGCCTTCGGATCAAAACCGCCTTTCTTCGCCACCGTACTATCAAACACAAACGTCACTTCATCAGAAATTTGCCCACGTTCTTGGTCTATGCCCGAACACATTTCTCCATCTTCATCCTTTTCGTCCCGCGAAAAATAAACCAACCCTCCCGCAAGTTGGCTATCCTCTCTCACATCGTTCTTACCATCGCCATGTTTTGTCGCCACCACCCCGCCCAGTTTCAAAAAATCCAGCGCATGTTCCAAACTCGTCGAAAAATAAAATTTCGTTTCCGGATCAAACTCCTCAGCTTCGTGCTCCTTCTCTGCTTCTCCCGCCCTCACTACATCCAGCACTTGTTTTCCGAGAGCCCGCACTTCCTCCCGTAATTCCTCAGCACTCTTCTCGTGACCTTTATTACCATCTTCAAAAACCCGCCCTTCGTTCTCGCCTCCGCCGCTATTGAATCCTTCCCCTCGCCTCACGTCTTACAAGCTCCTCACGAACTCCAAGAACAGCGGATGTACATTCAGCGGCCTCGATTTCAGCTCTGGGTGCGCCTGCGTCGCCACGAAAAACCTGCATTTCGGTGCCTCGACGAATTCTACTAACTTTCCGTCCGGCGAAGTCCCCGAGACTACAATCCCGCCTTTCTCAATCTCCGGCAAGAACTTCTGGTTAACTTCGTAGCGATGCCTATGTCTCTCCGACACTTCCTCTTTTCCATAAATCTCCGCCGTACGGCTCCCCGCCTTCAATTTTGCCGGATATTCTCCGAGCCGCATCGTCCCGCCAGTCTCTTGTTTTCCCTTCTGTTCTTCCATAATATATATTACATTCTCACCTTCGCCCACGCCGAACTCCTCCGAGCCCGCCCTCTCGATTCCGCCTCTTCGCGCCGCCGCGACGCACGCCATCTGCATTCCTAGACAGAGCCCGAGATACGGTTTATCCTGTTCGAGCGCATAAGTCGCCGCTCGGATTTTCCCCTCCGTACCGCGTGCGCCAAATCCTCCCGGTACTACAATCCCATCTACTTCTGCTAGTTCTTTCTCGTCATAGTCTTCAGCGTTAATCCACCGAATCTCAATGTTGCACTTATCCCACGCCGCTGCCGCCTTGAGCGCCTCCGTCACTGAGATATACGCATCCTCATTTCCGACATACTTCGCCACCAGTCCGACCTTCACCGTCTTGTCCCATTTCGTCCCCCTGAGCCGCGAAAATTCTCGCCATCTCGTCATGTCCGGCTCACTCTCGTCCTCCACGAACCGGTTCAGGATCTTCAGCACTCCCGATTCTAGCACATTAAAAGGCACATCGTACACGCTCTCGATGTCCGGCAAATTCAATACCGCCTCGCCCGGAATCCCCGAAAACGCCGCAATTTTCTCGCACATCGACCTCGGCGCCGGCTTTTCCGTCCGGCACACTACCACATCCGGAATAATCCCGAATCCGCGCAAATCCTTCAGCGCATTTTGCGCTGGCTTCGTCTTCAACTCTTTTGAGGTATTGATCCACGGCACATACACCACGTGTACATATAGACAATTTTCCCTCCCTACCCTATTCGCAAACAGTCGAATCGCCTCGATAAAACTCAGCCCTTCATAATCCCCTACCGTCCCCCCGATCTCCACTATGTGTATATCACTCCCCTCCGACGCTTTCTCGATTTTCTCCTGCACCAAATCCGTAAAATGCGGAATCATCTGCACTGTTTTCCCATGAAACCCGCCATTCCGCTCCTTCTCAATCAATTCCTTATATAGCGCTCCCGAGAGCACCGACGAATATCGCGACGTCTCAAAATCCAAAAACCTTTCATAATGTCCCAAGTCGAGATCCGTCTCTTTTCCGTCCGCCGTTACGAAGCATTCCCCGTGCTCCACCGGACTCAGCAACCCCGCATCCACGTTCAAATACGGATCGCACTTTTGAATCGAAACCTTAAACCCTTTCGCTTTCAAAATCGCCCCGATCGACGCCGCCGTGATCCCTTTCCCAACCCCCGACAGCACTCCCCCAGTCACAAAAATATATTTCGTCATCTTCTCTTTTTTATCTTTCCCCATCGGGCACCTCCTCTTTAATCGCCCACGCTCCTTACCCCTATCATACCATACCCATCAGCTTCCGCCACAAAAAACTTTCAAACAAGGGAATATTCAACAACCCCATGTCCATTTTTAGGTCTTTCATCGAAAACCTTACAGCGAGTTCCGGCTCATATTTCTCGCGATAGACCATCAAACTCTTTGCCTTCACATTTTCACCCGATTTTACTTCAATCGGCACGATCCGCTCCCCCACCTGCGTCACAAAATCTACCTTCGCCGTCGCATCATTCGCCCAATAGAGCATCTCTTGCCTTCCCTGCGTCTGCAATTCCTGTAGCACAAACTGCTCCGCCATCAGGCCATTAAACTGATCAAAAATCGCATCCTTCTGTATCACCACGCTTGACGGGATCCCCGCCAGTTTCCTAAACAACCCAACGTCCAAAAAATATAGTTTAAACGCACTTCTATCGACGTACGCCTTCAACGGCAACCTATCCCCCGCCTCTACCCGAAACACTCTCCTCACCAACCCCGCATCAATCAACCATTCGATCGCCATCTCGTACTCTCGTGCTCTCGCCCCCTCTTTCACTACCCCGTACACAAACTTATCATTATTCTTCGCGAACTGGCTCGGCAAGCTATCAAACACCTGCCTGATCCGCACCGCCATTCTATCGTCCTTCGGATGTTTGCTTAAATCACTCTGGTAGCTTAACAGAATCCTCTCCTGTATCTCGTCCACGCGCGCCACGTCCTGCTCTTCTACCCACGATCGTACGACTTCCGGCATCCCTCCCACAAACATATATTCCCTAAACAAATCTCCCAACGTCGTCCGAAAAATCGTATCCGCCGGCTGTTCCAGCAAATGTTCAACAATTTGCTCTTCCCCCTTTGCCTTCAGAAACTCCCCAAAGCTCATTGGCTCTAGACGTAGCATATCCACCTTCCCGACCGGAAAAGACGTCTCTTGATGCAGGAATATCCCTAGCAAGCTCCCCGCCACCGCCACATGGTATTCCGGCGCCTCCTCGTAAAAATACTTCAAACTCTCGAGTGCCCTCGGCATCTCCTAAACTTCGTCCAGAATAATTAAAGTTTTTTCCGGCCTAATATCAACCCCTAGCAAAAGTTCCATTTTCGCCAACAACCGTTTCGGGTCAATCGTCTCTTCGAACGCTTCCACCACCTCTGGTAACGGGTTTTGTAAATTCAGATACACCACATTTTCCGAAGGAATATTCCGCCCATTTTACACATTTTCCGAAGGAATCCTTAAAAACCTGCTTTCCAAAAGCCTCCAAACCCACCCTCCGAAATGATCCTTCCGAACCCCATTTTAAGCCAAATTTTCAAACTATAAAAACGGGCCGGCGATTTCTCGCCGACCCTTTCAGTTTGGTCACCTAGACAATGAATGTCACCATAAAAACTATCCACAATACCACACAGATCACCGTCCGCAACGCACTCTGAGATACAAACATCGAATAGATCGTACCGACTAACAGTATCGCCGCAATCACTACTAAGCCAATACAGAACGACAACTGCTTCAAAGCACTCGAGTAGAACCAAGCCTGAACCTGGTTGCGCCGCTCCACCACGGTTTTGCCCGTAGAGATCCACGCCTGTTTCATCTGCGTCAATGTCTTGCCGTTCTCGAACGGCAACTGCGTCTTCCGGAGAATCGTCAACGGTATCACCATGAACACTACCGGCACCATCGCCAGCGCTGCATTCCTAATCCAGCCGCGCGTCGCATAGCCGTAGGCCAGCATCAGCAGTACCGCCAACAACGCCGTTGCGATCGCTTGCAGAATCTTCGTCCGGCTCTTGCTCGTCCCCGACATTCGTACAAAAATACCGACCGACAGAACCGCCGTCGTCACCATCAAGATGTTCAAATTACGCGTCCGCATCTCCGGCCGCCAGAACAAATCGCAGAGGTTCAACGGCAAATACGCCCACACGTCACCCCAGAACACGGTCGCCTGGTCCGAAACCGCATTGCGACTCGCGTCCAAGACCATTACCTCCAGCATCGTCGCCACCGACAACGCCAGCAGCAGTCCGAGTACCACGCTCATCACGTAATACCCCCGGAAAGTTTTGTCGTACATCTTTTTCATTTCTGCTCTCCTTTCTTGAGAACGGGTGAGGATTTTACCCTAGCGTCGCTTTCTCACTTCTCGGCTGTCCGCCCAGAAATCACAATTCACGCGCCTCTCCTAAATTTTTACCTCTTGAGCCTCTACTTTCTTCCATTCCTTGTTGCTAAACCCCACGTCTCAATTTCCCTTGACGTGTTTTCACGGGTCGCAACCCGCAGAAACTTCCGATTTCGATGAAAAAGACTGCCCCTTGCGGAACAGCACAGAACCCATCTTTCGCCTCAGACAACCTCTGTGCCGTTCCGCACAGTAACCAAACTCAAATGTACCATAGATTTTTCAATCCATACCTCCATTATAGCACACATTTCCAAATAAGTCAATAGAATTTTATTGTCCGCCACTTTCCCTCTTTTTCTCATTTCTCAAAACCGAACACTTTTCTAGAAATATGTTATAATTAAACTGTTCATACCGAACATCCGCCCCATCCCACCCATTTTTCTGAAGGAGGATTCTATGAAAGTTCCTTTCCAAGACGATGGCCCCCTTAACGTCCCCAGTGCCGTTTTTACCGACTATCTCAATTTCTGCCACCAAAAGCCCGATTTTGACGAGATCTTTTACGCTTGGATCAACGAAAACCACCCCGACCACTTCCGCCGCCTCTGTATTCGCGACCTGCTCCGCCAGCCCTACGACAAATCCGAGTCTTCGGAGTGCCGCTGCTGCCACACCACGACACACGGCTTCGGCCGCCTGCTTCACATCGACGGCAGCGACAAAGCCGATGCCTTGCGGCACATCCTCTCGTATCGTCCGAAGCTCCTCGACGAACTCACCTACGAATTCCTTTACGTCCTCAATCAAAACATCGTTCCTCAAGCCAGCATCGCCGAAGAATCTCGCGCCGAGCTCATCGAACTCCTCCTCCCGCTGAGCAGCAAACCCGTCGGCCGTACCCTCTGGAAGCATCATCCCGCCCGCTCCCCGTCCCCTATTTACTCATACTATGACATCCGTGCTCGCCTTCGCCTCTGGCTCCCCAGCGCGCAATACCCCAACTGGTTCCGTGAGGAACTCCATTCCTGGCTCCGCACCGAAATCGATGCGGAATATCACGCCATCCTCGAGCGCCAAACCAGCCTCAGCCAGCCTCAAGCCCCGATCTTCTTCGATCCCGAAGACGACACTTCCGCTATCCTCATCCTTACCGACCACTGTCAGATCGTTCGGTGTTCCGACCATCACCCCGGCACCGGCGCCCGCTACGAAGACCAGCGCCGCGACGCGACCGCCTGCCTCGAGCTTCTCGAGACTCTTCCCTCTTCGTTTTCCTATTTCTCCTCCTGCGACGTCTTCGTCGACCTCCTTCCGTCTCTCACCGATGATTCTCTGATCATGCGCGTCGCCCGCCGGCACCTCATTCCCGCTGCCGACGATGCCAGTTTCCAGCACAAATTCTTCACATGCTTCAGCACGCCCCTCGAACGCTATCGGCTACTCGCCTGGCTCTCCACCCTTTGCGCCGACCTCACTCCCGACGACCAAAAGTTCCTCTCCGCCCTCCGCACCCTCCGCACCCAAAACCGCCCCAGCCAAACCTACCCCTCATCCCCCACCTCGCCGTCGTCACGCAGGGCCGCTCTCCGAGCGGCCCTTTTCAACTTGTAAAGCCTTTACAGGTTCAACCGATTTTTCTCTCTGTAAAACCAATCACAAACTGCTTTAATTAAGCAAAAACTGTCCATCTCGGCCACAAAATTTCCAGTATAGCCGAGAACCTAATGAATCAAAAAATGAGCTCACCATATATATGAAGCCCTGAGGCACTGGCAACTACCAAGAGCCAAGGCTGAGATAACGAAAGATCCCGATACAGGAACAGAATACGAGAAACCATTCTTACTCGAAGATAGCCTCTGGGCCCTCGTTAATAACTATGGTTGGCCGGGACCAGTAGCAGCAGCACACTATGGACAATTGGCCTGGACGAGTGAAGGAAAATCTTATCATGGTGAATTAAATCCATTCTATCTTTTACCGAGTGGGATAGTAAGACGTATAAATCAACCAACCTCAATAATGCAGGTAAGCAGCTTTGCATCCTGGTGGAATAGAAGCCCCTATCAAACTTCCATTATTATCAATACTAATAGTCAGCGCCTCAGCGTCGGCGGAGTTTGGGATCGTGCTTTAGGTTTCTCCCTTCGCTGCCTCACTCAGTAGTAGTATCCTCTAGTAGGTAGATATGATATGATAGATATTCTGCCTTTGTTGTATATAGAATCCCTTAGTCTCCTTTTAGCATCGTTTCCCGGCTGGCGCGGGTCCGGAGCACGGGAGCGAAAGCGATTCGCTCCGGAGAGCGCCACCGGATGATAAAAGGAGACTAAGGGATTCACTAAACGACAAATACAGGCGTCCGAGTGAGTTCATAAAAGTATAAGGTAAAATAGAAACCACTAGGCAGAGCGTCCCCGCATCGCGAACTGATCATAATATCGCATCATCTTCGCCGGATCTGTCCCCCAAGAATTATTTCCCACAAAATAATCACAAAATTCTTCTCGCGCCCGACAGACTTCCTTCAACTTTCCCGCCCGCCGAGACGCCGTATCTTTCGTTGCCGACTCAATCGTCAGATCGAACAATTCGAGCGCCCGCTCAAACGACGCCTGGAAACGGTTTTCATTTTTCCGAAACCATTTTAGCGCCCGCGAAACCTCACTCCCCAAATTCCCCATTTGCAAGTCAAACGACAGCACATCCCAGCCCCCCTCCGCCAAGTCTTTGTGTTGACAGCCTACCGTATCCATCGCCCCACCACTTCCAAAATCTTTTTCCTCACCTCTGGATCCTCTACATCGCGGCTCCTGTTTCCCTGCCTAGGCCGCACATTAATCATCGAATCAAACTCCACAAAATCTTCTCCAGTATCTTCAAACCACAAGTTAATCCCCCACAAATAGTCCTGTCTCGAGCCATCATCAAGCAACATTTTCTCCAAATCCGCATGCAATGACGCATCCACCGCCAGCAACCCTCTGTCTATATCAACCACGCCCTTAACCATCGGTCCATCAAAAACTTCTGTGCACCCCGCCAAATCTTCCTGTTTTATTACTTGTTCCAAAATCTTCATATCGTTATTATATCTCAAACCCAGTCCAGGCGCTACTTAACCACTTTCTTCGTCACGTCAAACTTTTCCATGTACCTCCCCGTCATCAACCTCGTCTGCGCGTAAAACGCCGCCGCGCTCTGATACGCGATCGCAATCACCGGCGACAACACCCACTGTATAATCATCAAAAACTTTCTTCCGTTCTTATAACGTTCCGGCTTCTCCGGCAACATTTTCAAAGACATAATCACCGTCACAATCAGCCCCAGCGCCGCCACAGTCTGTATCCATCCCACCACGTTCGGCAGGTTAAACGCCACTGCTCCACGCGACCCCCAGTTTAATAACATCGGCACCCATCCTCCGAACGCCACAATCGGCGCCATGATCGCCAACGTAACATGCCCGTCGAGAAGCCGCATAAATTTCGGAAACAATTGCCAAAACGGAATCTTCCTTTCCCTAGAAAACAGATACGCTCCTACATACGCCACGTCGCTCGCCCCATAATCCCATCGTCTCAGCTGTATAAACTGTGCTTTTAACGTTGCCGTGAACGTTTCGGACATCACTGCGTCTTGGTAAATCGGCACGCGAATCGGCACTACCGCATATTTCCCCTCAAAATAAAATAGCGATCGCCAATATTGATGTCCGTCTTCCACAATCGTCCGCTTACTCCAGAACCCTATCCCCTCAAGCGCCGCCAAAGGCTGCGCATGTGACGCAAAATTCCTCAGCACATGCGGACGCATCGTCGAAATCACGTTAAAAAACGAATTCGACATCGCGATCACCCGCATTGGCGCCGATGCCTCCCAAATATTGTTCGTGAACAGCGAAACCGGCTGATAACTATAATGTTGTCGATCCGGCCGCACGCAAAATTCATACGCTACATAATCAAAATATTTCTTGCTCACCCGATTATCGCTGTCTAGCGATGTCACGATCACGTTCTCTTTCCGAATATGTTGCCTCTCAACATATTTCGCCAAGTACTCCCCTGCATACGTCAAATTCGGCCCCTTCCCCACAATCTCACCTCGCAAATTCTCCGGATGCTTCACCAGAATAAAATCCCGGAACGTCCCCATGAACATTTTTTTCAATGTTTTCGCAGTCTTTTCCATTTCCTCGCCCCCTCGCTCTTCGTATCCCAAAACAAAAATAATCCGTTCGTTCGGAAAAGTCGTATCTCGTACCGCCTCGACCGATGGCACCAACGTCTCCAATCCCTCATTATACGCCACCATAATCGTCGCATGATAGATTTCGCTCGGTTTCGGTTCTGACCGCCCTTCCACCGCCGAAAGCATCCGCAAATTCTGTATATGCTCATCAAAACCATATCCTTCTTCGCGCTGCCCCCGCAATCGTTCGTACGCCTCATGTGGATCTTCTAAATCCTGCAAACGTTTATTCCATTCTACTCTTTCTGCTCGTTTCACCACTTTATACCCCTGTATTGTCCGGAATGCCGTCGCTACCGCCTTCACAAAAGTCACCGAAACCACTACTAATACATAAAATGCTCCTAAAATCGGATTCAAAAACGACAACAAAAACAGCAACATCACCGCCACATAGCTCAAAATCCCGGGCAAAATCTCAAAAAACCGGTACAACGGCCTTCGTTTCCCACGCGGAATTTCCAAGTTCTTCGCCATATCGTACTCACCATTCACCCAGCAACCGCAACAATACTAATCCTCCCCCGAACACTACTAGAATTGTTGCAATTACCCAAATTAATGCTGCATCTTTACCATAAATTCGATAAATACGCAAAGCTATGATATTATGTACCACCCCAAACACGATTGCCAATATCGGAAATGCCAGCATACTCAACCAGCTATCACGCCGATACCCTCCCGAAATCCCTGCCAGCTCCCCATATACATCGCCGTATCCTACGATCACCACAGTATTCTGCGGCCGCAGAGTCGTCATCGAAAACACAAAAAACACCGCCGAAACCACCAGCAGCGCCAACATCGCCGCCGCCAATCCCTTCTGTTTTCTACTCACCTCTCGCCACGTCGAACGCAAGCTCGGCCGGTCGGATTGCTTAATTGGTTCTTTCGTCTCTGCCATTTTTCCCAATTATACTAAATCTACACCTTTTCAACAATCCCTTCCGGATGTCGCCACAGATGGATCCGTCGTATTATATACACACCCACCCCAAAATTCACAATATTCCCCACCACCAGCACCAACGTTTCCAGACCCAACGACCCGCTCAACGCACTCATCACCGAAAATCCCCACACACTCGCCATCATGATCGCCGCCATCGCCATCCCCGTCATCAAATACCACACCCACGTCGGAACTTCTTTTTCCGCTATTAGTATTCCCCCTACCACCGCTACCAAAACCACCAGCACCGTCACCGCTATTACTAACGTCAACAAAATCAATATCATTGGCAAATCCTCCACCGTTCCGTAAAATTCCCCCGGATGTCGCACGACCATTCCCAGTTTCGGTCCGTTTATCAACTCCTCGAGAATGTCTGTCAAACCTGCAAAAATCGTCACCACTAGTAGCACCAACATCGCTAGTCTTCCGCTCACCACCAGCCAAATCATCAACGCCATCACCGCCAGAATCATCATCCAGCCAATCACCTTCCTTGTCACAATCTGCTGTTTATTTTTTGGCTCTTTCTGCAATAGTCTCAACGCTTCCCCATCCGCCGTCTCTTTCAAGCTCAGATCGATCCCCTCCACAATCTCCAAACTCTGCGTCTTCGCAGTTTTCTTAACTGTTTTCCGCACTTCTTTCTTCTTTTTTTGCTTTTTATCCGTTTGCGCTTTTGCCATTTTCCCTATTATACCACAATCTCACTATGGCTGTATAATCATACCGACACAAATCTGCCCTAAGCACTGGCAACTACCAAAGGCCAAAGTAGAGATTGCTGAAGAAGGATATAACGGCAATATCGGTATAATGGTCGAAGACAGTTATTGGAACTTACTAAATAGCTACGGATGGAAAGTAACCGAGATGATCAATGGCGGATACGGTCCTATCAACTGGATGGATGAAGCAACCGCATATAATGGCACGAATAATCCTTTCTACTTCATGCGAACCGGAATGTTTCTTCCTAGAGACGGCGCATATCGTAGTGGGTACGGTGCTCATCTTTGGAGCAAAAGTCCTTCCATTATTAAACACGCAGATCGGCCAACGCAACCAGTAGCCATCGTCTTTGTGATTTTCGATGACATCGGACCTTCGCGAGTAGATAATAGTCTCTCGAACGCCCTCCCTCTTCGCTGCCTCACTCAGTAGTAGTATCCTCTAGTGGGTAGATATACTATGATAGATATTTTACTTACTTATGGGTTAGAGCTTCCACAAGGCAGCGAAGAGCCTACCACAGACTTCCTATTGCACCTGAGAAGTTTATCAAACCAGAAAAACTGTCTTTTTGTTGTATATAGAATCCCTTAGTCTCCTTTTAGTATCGTTTTCCGGCTGGCGCGGGTCCGGAGCACGGGAGCGAAAGCGATTCGCTCCGGAGAGCGCCACCGGATGATAAAAGGAGACTAAGGGATTCACTAAACTACCAAGGCAGGGCGTCGGAGTGGGTTTCATCAGTTTAGAGAGAATAAAGAAGGCTAGTGTTACAAAGCAGTGAATTAAATCCTTAGGTACAAGGGAAACCACTAAACCGTTAGAGGCTATAAGAGGTCTAGGCAAATTTTTCTTCCTAGCGTATAATACCTAACTAAAGGAGAGTGAATGAGCAAAAAACGTGCTGACTATCTAAATTGGGACGAATATTTCATTGGCATCGCCGCCTTAACCGCCTTACGCAGCAAGGATCCAAATACTCAAGTAGGCTCTTGCATCGCCAGTTCCGACAATCGTGTCCTCTCCGTCGGCTATAATGGCGCTCCGAACAGTTTCTCCGACGACAACTTCCCGTGGAACCGTGAAGCCGAAGATCACTACGACACCAAATATCCTTACGTCTGCCACAGCGAGCTTAATGCCATCTTAAACTTCCGCGGCAACATGCGCGAGCTCCAAGGTGCCCGCATCTACGTTCATTACTTCCCCTGCGTCGAATGTACCAAAGCCATTATCCAAGCTGGTATTAAAGAAGTTGTCTATCTCCACGATTTTGATCACAGCAGTTTTGGCGTCGAAGCTAAAGCTTCCATCCGCATGTTCGACGAATGTGGCGTCACTTACCGCCAATTCACCCCGTCCTCTCGTAAATCCATTAATCTCAGCTTGGAGGCTTAACCGTGAAGAAACTCGTCATCTCTGGTAGCGCAAAACTCTACGAACGCGCCCTCTATTGGCGCGGCTATTTCGAGGGCCGTGGCTACGAAGTCATCGACTGGCCCAGACCACTTTTTGAGAACGAAGATCTCCTCGCCGAGACCCCTCCTGCCCCCGGTCTCCCGCTTGGTCGCCTCATTCACCAAGGCGACTCCGCGTATTCTGATGGCATGACCAAATTCTACCAGCAGTTTTACAAACATCTCGACCAGACCGATGCTTTCTTTCTCATGAACGAAGACAAAAATGGTATCGAGGGCTACATTGGCCCCGGCGCCATCGCCGAGCTCACTTATGTCGTCATCGGCAATCTAAATCGCGGCCGCAAAGTCGACATCCAAATCCTCAAAATGCCCAGCAAAGCCCAAAGTTGCTACGACGAAATCAAATTCTGGCTCGATCAAGAATGGATCAAAATCTACCGCCGCCCTACCGGCAAAAAAGCCGCCGTCCCCATTCCGGAAGCCATCCCCGAAACGGCCATCGAATCATCCCCGACTTCCGAACCCGCCACCGAGCCAGCCCCAGTTACCGCTCTTACCCCCGAGCCCTCCGTCTCGTCACCTCTTCCCGCTCCGCTCCCCGAGAAACACGGTCTCTTCGGCCGCAAAAAATCCGACCGTTCCTTCGATCTCCTCACCTGCAAAGACCGCGCCCTGAAGCCTCTCACTCCCGAAGATCGTGAATATCTCCATATCTTCTCTCCCGATTTCCCCGCCTGGCTGCTCAAATACATTGCCGCTCCCGAATTTCAGCGCCTCTCCGGCGTCGACATGGCCTGTGGTCTTCGCCACACTTCTCTATACACCTACCACACTAACGGTACCACCTTCACCCATAGCATCGGCGTCGCCCTCATCATCTGGCATTTCACTCACGACAAAAAGCAAACCCTCGCCGGCCTCTTCCACAACATCGCCGCCCCCGCTTTTAAGCACAGCATCGACTTTATGAATGGCGATGCTGAGACCCAAGAGTCCATCGAGGACCACACCGCCCAGATCATCCGCGACTCTAAAGCCATCACTCGTCAGCTCAAAAAAGACGGCATCCTCCCTAGCGAGGTCTCCGATTATCATATTTACCCCATCGCCGACAATGATACTCCTCGCCTCGCCGCCGACCGCCTTGAATACGCTTTTAGCAACGGCCTCGCCTACGCCACCTGTACCCTCGAGCAAATCAAATCTTTTTACAACAATCTCACTATTGTCAAAAACGAAGACAACCTCGACGAAATCAGTTTCACCGACCCAGCGCTCGCTGCCGAATTTACGACGAACAACCTCACCCTCTCTGCCATCTATCACAGCGACAAATCCCGCGCCAGCATGTCCTTCCTTGCCGACATGATTAAGTCCATGATTAATAGTGGTTACCTCACTCTCGACGACCTCTATATCATGAGCGAGCGCGAGATCATCGACTGGATTTTGAGCTGCGGCGATAAACCTTTGAGCGACGCCTTCCGCAACTTCCAACGCGCCACTTCTGTCTATTCCGGCGCCACCGCCAAGAAAAACTGCTACTCCGTCAGCGTCAAAGCCAAAGTCCGCTATATCGTTCCCCTTGTCGCCACTACCGACCGCAAAAACCAGCCTGTCGCGAAACGCATTACTGACCTCGACCACGACGTCGACGCCGCCGTCACTGCTTATCTCGACGAAAAGCAATCTAAATACGTCGGTTTTGACTTCGATTTCCAGCCTTACCCCGAGTTTCCATCCTAGCCCCTTGAGCTTCCGTCTTAACCCCTGTTTTTCTGTCTTGTCCTCGTTTTCTGGCTCTATCTTTATTTTCCCTCTTGACAAATTCGTCCTCGTGTGATACAATGGAAGCATAAGTGTAAACCATCAACACCAAAAATAAACAGGAAACAATTTAATGTGCACCGCAGCCACCTACCAAACTAGAAACGCCTACTTCGGGCGCAACCTCGACTACGAATTTTCTTACGGCGAAGAAGCCGTCATCATTCCTCGCCATTTCCCCTTCACTTTCCGTGAAGTTCCCACGAACGATTCGCATTATGCTATCATCGGCATCGCCTACATCCCCAAAGATTCCGATGGCAAAGATTATCCACTTCTCTACGACGGCGTCAACGAAAAAGGTCTTGGTGCCGCCGGTCTCAATTTCGTCGGCAACGCCGTCTACCAACCTCATCTCGACGACAAAGATAATGTCGCTCAGTTTGAATTCCTCCCCTGGATCCTTGGCCAATGCGCTACCGTCGCCGAAGCCAGAACCCTCCTTAGCCGCATGAGCTTTGTCAATATCAGTTTCAGTGACCAACTCCCCGCCGCCGAGCTTCACTGGATTCTTTCCGATCTCTCCGGAGCTTGCATCGTCGTCGAATCTGTCGCCGACGGTCTAAAAATCTACGACAACCCTGTCGGTATCCTCACGAATAACCCGCCTTTTGACAAACAGCTCCTCCAGCTCAGCAACTACCAGCATCTCTCCTCCAAAGCCCCAGAAAACCTCCTCGCCCCTAGTATCAACTTCCCCGTCTACAGCCGCGGCATGGGCGCCATCGGCCTCCCTGGCGACCTCTCTTCCGAATCTCGCTTCGCTAAAGCCGCTTTTACTAAACTAAATTCCGTTTCTGCCGACGACGAGTTTTCTAGCGTCAGCCAATTCTTCCACATTCTCCATTCCGTCGATCAGCAAAACGGCTGCTGTAACCTCGGCGACAACAAATACGAACGCACCCTTTACACCTCTTGTTATAATCTCAACGAAGGCACTTTCTACTACACGACCTACAACAACCACCAAATCTCCGCTCTCTCCCTCAAGAAAGCCAATCTCGATGATTCTGTCCTTTCCCGCTTCCCCATCATCGAAACCGAACAAATCAACTACCAGAATTAACTTTCACCTCTATATTTTCCTCCCGTCTTATGCTATAATATAAAACATGTCTATATCAAAGTCCAGCACTCCTGCTTCTACCGCTTCTCTTGCCGAAAACCCCGCCCTTCGTCGGGGTTTTCATCCTTTACGCCTTCTCCATAGTTTCCTCACCAACCGCTTTGTCTGGACTGGCCTCGCCCTCATCGTTGAGCTAGCCTTCCTCATTTTCCTTTACCTCTTTCTTTACAGCCATTTTCTCCCTGTCACTATCTTCTTTGCTATTATTTCGCTTTTTGTCGCCTTTTATATTATTAACCATTACGACAATACCGAAATGCGCCTCCTCTGGGTTTTTATCGTCCTTGGTATCCCCGCCCTCGGTCCATTCCTCTATCTCCTCTTTGCCAGCAACCGCTACAACAACCGTCCCATCCAACAAAAATCCGCCACCATTGACCGCCAAATCGCCCAATTCTATCAGCCCGATCCCCACCCTTCCACCGTCTCTTCATCCAACATCAATTCTGCCCACTCCTCTCCCAACAATTCCATACCCCCTTCCGTTGATAGCCCCGCACTCACTTCTCTCGCCGCTGCTGATTATTCCGCCTATCTCCAGGCTAACTACCTCTGTTCCGCTACCCAAACCCCGCTCTCAATCGGCAACCATTGTCGATATTTTGATAGTGGCGAACAATATTTTTCCCACCTACTCAAAGATCTGCAAACCGCCGAGCACTTCATCCTGCTCGAATTTTTCGTCATCGGTCTTGGTCAAATTTGGACCCAGGTCCTTGACATTCTCCGCCAAAAAGTCTCGCAAGGCGTCGAAGTTTATGTTATGTATGACGATATTGGCAGCATTTTTGCACTACCATCTCATTATTACCGCGAACTACAAAATTACGGCATCCACTGCACTCCTTCCAACAAGTTCAACTCTCGTATCAACGGTTTCCAAAACAATCGCGATCATCGTAAAATCATTGTCATTGACGGACGTATCGGCTACACCGGCGGCATCAATCTCGCCGATGAGTATGCCAATCTCAAGCCACGCTTCGGACACTGGAAAGATTCCGGCCTGCGCCTCGAGGGTCCGACCGTCACGAATCTTCTCACCCTCTTTCTCAGCTCCTGGAATCTCCACAGTCCCCACCCTCTCGACCTCGAGGCTTGGCGCCAAAAATACCCCGTTTCCCTCTCCTCCGCAGAATGTCCTGCCTCTCCCTCCTCCACAAAGCGTCTCATTTCTCCTCTCTCTGCCGACGCGTCTGCCGATACGTCCGGCTGGGTCGTAGCCTTCGGCTCCGGCCCCAAGCCAATCTACCATGACCCCGTCGCCAAAAACGTTTATCTAAATCTCATCAACTCCGCCGAACGATCTCTCGTCATCTCCACCCCTTACCTCGTCTGCGACAAAGAAATCCTCGACGCCCTCGCTCTCGCCGCCGAAAAAGGCGTCTTAGTCCGGCTCATCACCCCCAGTATCCCTGACAAAAAACTCGTCCATCTCATGACCCGTTCTAACTACCACAACCTCATCGACCACGGCGTCAAAATCTACGAATATCAGCCCGGCTTTATTCATACCAAACTCGCCATCGCCGATGAAGTCTGCGCACTCTGCGGCACTATCAATCTCGATTTTCGCTCCCTCAACTACCATTTTGAGAATGCCCTCTGGCTCTACCAATCTCCCTGTATCAAATCCATGCTCAAAGATTTTCGCACCACCCTCAAATCCTGCTCCGAGATCACTCCCGCCCTCGCCCGCCAAAACTGGCTTCTCCGCACTACTGCCGAAATTCTCAAAGTCTTCTCGCCCCTTATCTAGCTCCATCCCACCTCAACATTTTCCTCCGTTGCTAATAATATGCCCCGTTTTAAATGTCGATGGAATAAATTTTTGTTAAATTTATCATCTTTCGCATAAATTGCAATTTGGATTATAGCTCTATCAAACTATTTTCAAAATCTTTAACATAGTATTTTATATTCTTTGTTCCCTTTGCAATAATTGTGTGGCCTTCCTCTTCAAGCAATCTTTTTTGTAGTTCTATTGCTTCAGGATACTTAGCATTTAACTCGCCATCAGATTTTAATGTTCTCCAATATGGTGTTATATCAGTATCTCTCTGATAACTTGCCCAAGCAACTATATTTACAAATATTCCTGCTGTCATAGGATCAGTAAAGTCTGCATTATTTTCTTTTGCTAGATAATCTCTCATCCTACTAACTGTTATTAGTTTTCCTTTTGGTACTTTTTTCATTAACTCATTATAATAAATTGGTGGTGCAAAAAACATTTTAGTTCCACCATATTTTTTTATTGTCTTTTCATCTTTAACAATTTGTGTTTTAGGCATATCCTTATTATTATTCATCATAGCATTAAAATCTTTTTTATTTTCATTAACCATATTCTACAACTCCTATCATTTCTACAAATTACTATTTATCTATTTCTTCTAGTTCAATTTCACTATTATGTTCTAATTTTTCTTTTACTTGCTCAAATAGTTCCTTCGCTATAATTGGCTGGTTACTCGTAACTGATATAAAATCATTTGAATTATTAAGTAAACCTCTTATATTTTTGGATTTTATATTTAATTTGCTTATTGTTTGACTAATTTCATTAAAATAATTATATTTGCTTAATATATTGTTTTTATTTTGTAATAAATTAATAACTTCATCTATTTTGTTAATTAAAACATCTATCGAATCTATATCATATTCT